>NZ_KV917367.1:2285167-2585167 GCF_002009685.1 Exiguobacterium sp. HVEsp1
GTCGGGTGCCGGGATCGTCCACATGTCCGGTTTGAGGGACAAGACGTCTTCACGGCGGACACTCTTCTCGCGAATCATTCCGATATTCAAGTTCTCAAGCTGCCCTGACCCGTTCACTCGGATGAAATAGCGGATGGAACGGTGTGACGGTGCGATGCGGACGATACCGCTCAGTCCGAGTGGCACCTCGATCAGACGGTCTTGTCCTGACACCGTATACGTCGCAATGAATAGCGACGCGTCCGCTGTCCCCGTACGGTCTCCTTTTAAATAGAACCGATACAAGTCATCATCCATATCACCCGTCTCGAAGTCGATGCCACGTTCTGTATCGACGTGTGGTAGCGCGATCTCATCGACGCCATAGTGCGTGTATTGGTTTCCTTCGGCTCGCACGACGAGCGTGTCCCCATCGAAGTGAGCAATCTCACTCTGTGGCTTGAGCGACCGGAGTGACGCCGCCGTGAGCGGATAGCGGAAGTCAAAGGCGTCGACCGAAATGTTCGCGGCCGTCCCTTCCACCGTCCAAAGCGAGAGCGTCCCGAGCGTGAGGTCGACGATGCTGAACGCCCCTTTCCCTTCCACATTCAAGTGGGCCCGGACGATTTGTTCACCCATTCCGAGTGTCACATCGACGTGGTCGCCGTCCTGTACGGTGACGTAGCGGGTACGCCCCCCTTTACGCACGACTTCTAACGTCAACGTCGGCATCAAGCCTTCACGCGATTTGACGCGCATCATGGCCGTGAACGTCTTTTGACCTGATTCGACCAAATCGTTCACAGAGATGATGTCTGAACTTGCGTTCGGTCGGAACGTCAAGATGACCGGTTCGTCCCCTGTGAAGACGAGGTCCGTCCCTTCCACATGTACGTAAGGTGAACGTGTATACCAGTTCGGTACGACTTCACGTAGTTGATGCGATTTGTTCGGACGCTTCAACACTTTCCGACCGAGTCGCTTCGACCGTTGTACCCCAAGGTAAGCGACGCGACGTGCTTTTTTCTGCCAATCCATCCTCATATCCTCCAAATCATCGGTTCTCCCGAATCCGATTCTTTATTTGCGAATGCGTCGTGCGACAGCTTGTGCCTTCAAAATCGCCTTACCGGCTTTCGACTGCACAAGGCGACGATACTTCTTATTCACCACTTCATACTTACGTTTCACGTCCGTAAGCGCTTGCTCTTTCTTCTCGAACGTCTTCACGGTCCATTCAAACGTGTACAGAAGATCTCCATACTTTTGAACGAGTCGTCGATGCTTTTGACGTAATAGACGTTCATCGTGTTTCAAATGACGAATCTCTTCTTCCTGCAGTTTGATTCGCTGTTTCAACAATCCGATTTCTTTTTCAAATTCGTTGCTCATGGTCTCACCTCACAAGTATGCGTCAAAATAGAGACGCTTCAATTCTTCTGTTTGTCCTGATTCATATAAGTCGACGAATTGTTTTACAATCGGCGTCTCTAATTCCATCGGACGATACTGTTCGATGATTTCATAAAGCATACCGGCATTGTCGACAAACTCTTCCGGTTTGCTGCGGCGTAAGAAGACGAGGTACCACATCGAGAAGAACCGTTCGAATCGAGTCGAGCGGTATTGGTCGAGTACGCCTTCGCGCGCGAACGCTTTCGCCCGTGCCGTCTCCCGGATGACACACTTCATAAAGTACTTCTTCGTGATCGTATTGACCGTCGAACCGGCGACGGCCGCGTAATAGTCATGGATCGTCAAGTCGAGCAGGGCGACCCGTTCCGCGCTGAGGAACATCTCTTGGAAGAAGAGTGAGTCTTGCCCGACCGCACCGATGACTTGTTTCAAATCATGCTTCTGGATGAAGTCTTTTTTGATGACCATCGTCTGGATACTCTGCACCTTGAAGTTGTGCTCGAGCAAGTACGCTCTCGGGTCTTCGATGACGCGAACGCCATCTTTTTCAAGACCGTCTAACTCAATCATCGCCTCACGGTTCGCAAGCTTCAACATACTTCCGACTGCGAGGTCGAGCGAGTCGTCCTCTTGCATGACACGGAACAGTGCCGCATAGCCGTCGTTGACCGCTTCATTGTCCGGGTCAAGGAAAGCGATATATGGCGTCGTCGCGAGCTCCACCCCTTTGTTCCGTGGACGTGAGGCGCTCCCGCTACCGCCGTCGTTGAACGAGTACGTGTAGACGTTCGGATACTTCCGGACGAGACGTTCGATATAGCCGATCGTCTCTTGGTCCGTTGAACCGTCGTCGACGAGCCAGATTTCCATGTCTTCAAACATCGAGCTACGGCGAAGACTCGAGAAGCACTTGTTGTATAGATAGCGACCGTTGTTATAAATCGGGACGATCATTGAAAGCTGATATTCACCTGGTTCGTTCGGGACGAGCACGTCGTCTGGGGCGAGGAGTTCGAAATGATCGATAGCATAGCCTTGACCTTCGACGCGTTGGTCGTTCCGAAGCGTCTCAAGCGACACGTGACTAGCCGCGAACATCGTCAAGGCCACATCAGCATAATCTTCTACGAACTCATGGATGGTGTCCTGCCCTTTCGTCACGAACGAGACGTCCGTGTATTTGAAGGCGTTGACTAAGTCTTCCACATAGTAGTCGAGATAGTGATGACTGTCGTCAAACACGGTCACAAAGTCGGCTGTACGTAGGTCGACTTCTTGTAGCTCCGCTTCGGCGACGAAGCGCTTGTGCGGATACGACTGACGCTCGAACTGTTCGCGCGTCGCCGTCACATCACCGCGACCAATGACGAGGACGTCGCGACGGATTTCATGGTGGATGCCGAGAGTGAACAACATCTCACTGAAGCGGTCGTACATCGTATGATTCGAGAAGATGGTCCGGACACCAGACAGTTGATGCTCGAGACGCTCTTCGTCCGTCTTAAACATCTCTAAAATCCCTTGTGCGTCCAAGGCGCTTGTCGCGATGAACACGTTCGGGAAGTCGTTGTTGACGGCCACGTTGTAATTCGTCAAGACGAGTTGTCCGCGGGCCTGTGCCTCATAGATTGCTTGCGCGCTCATCGTCGGACTGTGCTTCACTTCATTGACGTGAAGCACCCAATTCGATGTCTCTCTCAGCTTCTCCATATCCTCAGGGTCCCCATGGACGAGGACATCTTGAAGCGACTTTGGTGCGAGTGACGCTTTCGACTCATTCGCCTCACGCATCACATAGAGTTCTTTGTTCGCATCGCGAACGCCTTGCGCGAGCGTCTCCAAATCTTTTGCGAACCGCTGGACGGGAAAACGGTTCGTCACGACGACACGGTCTGTCTTGCCACGCGTCATTCCAATCGGGTTCACATGAAGCGGGTCGACTCCCGGGCGGATGACGAAGACCCGTTCATGCCCGGCTTCTTCCATATATTCCGTTACACGCTCCTCGTTTGCCGTGAAGATGTAATCACATTGCGCGGCAAGTGACGAGAAGCGGTCGAAATGATTCGTATCGAGTGTCGTTTCGAAGACGACACGGATCTCCTTTTGTTTTGCCTTGCGAATCAAGTTTCCGAGCCAGTGACGAGAGTGCGAGCGTGGCGTCCCCATGTGATGGAATGCCGTCGTCTCATCTTCTGTGAGCGCTGCCGAGATGAGCAAGAAATCGATGTCTTCTGCTTCAAGCAACTCTAAAAAGCCTGTCACGTTTTCAAAGTAATGGGTGTGACAAAGACGTTCGAGCTCTTTGGCCCGCTTGACCGGTCCGACGAACGCGACATGCACATTCGCCTTCTCATAAAAACTGCTCCCGTTCGACTGGATGCGTGTCACATCAAGCTCTGGGAGGCGTTTCCGAGCTGCTTCGAGCTCTGCCTTTAATGCGGTTTGTTGTTCCTCGAACAGTTTGTCATCTAGACGCGGGCGTTGCGCCTGTCTCGACAAAGAAGGAAGTTCATCTAAGGTAATCAAGTCATCCCCAACCAATGCCTCTTTTCGGTTGACTCGTTCTTTTTCTTCTTTTAACCACGCGATATGCTTTTGCACGTCGCGTAGCGTCGCTTTTACATCCATACGTCCGCTCCACCTTTTTTAAGTAATCAGTATTTCTTCATCTTATCGTATCTTAACAGAGTTATATGTCGGTCGCAATTTGATGACAAATGTACACGCCTGAGTTTCCTATAAAAAAGACGGACCCACAAATGGATCCGTCTCGAGGAATACCTCACTCATAATGATGACATGTCAAAACGTCTAATCAAGTTGATTCCAAATCTCAAAGAAATCTTCTAGTCTTGCTGAGAATTCTTCATCTGACAGTACTGCCTCATGCAATTCAGTAGAGACAGATAGATATTCGCCCCTACCCGTATCATAAAGAACCTCTTCATCCGCTTCGGACAAGAATAGATATAAAATGAAATCTTTGATATTCCGTGTCACTAATATCGCATCTTGCTCATAAGCTGCACTCAGAATCCTCGCATCCGACACTTGCATGTGTTGCGGTGTGAGTTGACATTCTTCATGAATGCGCGACCCATATTTAGCTTTTAGAATGGCGCTTAACTCCCTCAACTTATTCTCAATTTCACGCGTACTTTTCTCATAGACGATTTGACAATCGTTCACAGCATCGAGAATACGTTGGCGTTCATTCGGTTTCGGCGGGATTTCTGCCAATAGTTGTACATCTAGTTCAACTTTCACCTCTTCAGGAATCATCAAAATCGCATTAGAATCCTCTTTGATTTTTTTCCAAAAGTGTTGACACTGCTTCTGATGTTTTTGTGCCTCAACGTCATTAGAACGCGCACTCAAATCTCGAATCACATTCGTATCAATCACGTATTTAACAATCATCATTTCACTCTTTCACTTCATCGACGTCCTGTAATAATACAGAAGCGAGTCGTTCGGACGATCGTCGTTGTTCTTGAAGTTCAAGCAAAAGTTCTTCTAAGTCAGGATGACTCACAAATTGTGAGGAAGGGATTCGCCATTTCCCTTTCCCGTTCAATGTACGATGCGCTTCAATTTCATTTGCCATACACTTCCGCCTTACCATTTGAGGAGAGATGGAGAGTAATTTTCCTACCTCAGTTACAGTAAGATATTTCGGCAACAGATGAATGAGGTTTTCTGAAACGGTGTATTGACTCACGATTGCTTCTTCTCGTTCTGACAATTTGATATCAAGGCTTTGCTCATATTCTTTAAGCGCATTGATTGCACGGCGAACAGCACTTTGACGCTTTAGGTCATTATTCAATTCAGTGGCAACTTCTATTTTTTCAAGTTGAGCATCCCGTTCAAGCACCTTCATGATGTCATCTTTATGATTTTTGTAATCTTTCAGCATACATCTCATCCTCACTTTCGAAACAAACGAAACAAACGAAACTTAATTATATTATACCCGCTCTTCTACTTATTGAACAACTTGATATAAAAGTAATTTGATTGAAGCACCTCAATAAAATAGACACCCGTTCCAAGTAGCTTGAAACGAGTGTCCATCGATAGTCACAGGGCAATTTCTCTTTAGAAATTCGTCCCTAAAACCATTATTCACTTACTCTGCAGCATTGACGTCGACGATCCGTCCTTCAACAGCCGGTGTGATTTCGTCACCGAGGCTGATCAAGTGATCGCGGAAGTTTTCCCAGTCGATGAGACCGAGGTCGTTGACGCGGCCTTCATCAAATGCTTTCTTGAACTCAGCGTAGTTGTCTCCACCTTGCGCTGTGAAGAAGTTCGTTGCGACTTTATAGCTCGTCGCATCATCTACTGCTACGAATTCTGAGCCATTGTTGTATTCCAAGCTAACAATGCGCTCGCCAGCCGGTTTCGAGCTGTCGAACAACACTTTGAATCCAGAAACGTGGAGGAATCCACCGTTCTCGACCGGGTAAATGCCAACACTACGCTCGAAGGCCGCTTTCAATTCGCTACCTTTCAAGTCCATGATGGCGAGCGTGTTTCCGAATGGAAGTGTCGTTAACACTTCACCTGTCGTGACAGGACCTGCATTGATTGCTTCACGGATTCCACCACCGTTTTGAACGGCACCGATGACAGCAGAATCATATTCTTTCGCTTTCGCGAGCATGCCATCTGTGATCAAGTTACCGAGGGCTGTCTCATTTTTACGGACACTCGGTGCTGTTTCATCACCTTTGTCACGTGGGTTATCGAGTGGCGCTGTAAGAGACACACCGATTGGATCTTCACTAATCGCATCAACCACTTCTTTGAACGGTGCGAGAAGTGAGACCGCGTATGGATCCGGCTGAAGTGCTTTCACGTCAATCAAGCTACCTGCATGCTTGATGACTTTCCCGTCTTTGTCGAACTCGACATCAACCGTTCCGAGGAAATTGCTATATTGGTCCGCTTGAACGATGACCGTCGGTTCTGTTTTCCCTGCAGTGATGAGGACCGGCTCACTCAAACGAGTGTGCGTGTGTCCACCGACGATGATATCGATGCCATCTACATTTTCAGCAAGCAACAAGTCGTTGTCGAATGCTGGGTTGTCGTTATATCCAAGGTGTGAGACCGCAACGATTTGGTCGACACCCATCTCTTCGAACGCATCGACTGCTTTTTGTGCTTCTGTGATGTAGTTTTGGAATTCGATTGGCCCTGGGCTAGCGATTGTAGCCGTCTCTTCTGTTGTCAAACCGAAGAATCCGACCTTCTTGCCGTCGACCACTTTGATGACTCCTTCATACAAACGACCGTTATACGCCTTATCCGTCGTTTCGTTGCGGTACAAGTTCTTCATGTATTGGTCTTTTGAATAGTCCACGTTCGAGCTGACGAACGGGAAGTTCGCATAGCGGACGAAGTCAGAAAGTTCTTTATGTCCTTGTTCCGTACCAAGGTCGAATTCGTGGTTACCTGGCACCATCAAGTCGTATTTCATGTAGTTCATGAGTTTGAGGTCGGCTTGACCTTTGAACTCGTTGAAGTAGAGCGATCCTGAGAAGACGTCCCCTGCGTCGATCAAGAGGCTATCTGGCTTCTCGGCACGAACTTGCTTGATGGCTGTCGCACGGTTCGGTGCGTACTTGAGCGCTGCGTGCGTGTCGTTCGTGTGCATGATCGAGAGCTTGTATCCTTCTACTTTATATGGAACTTCGAGTGTGATCGTTTTTCCGCGGTTCGTGTATGTAGCCGTCGCGACGAATTCGCCGACTTCATCTGTGTTGATCCCGCTCCAACGAACTGGTTTTTCGTAAGTGCCGCTCGCGAAACGCACATCTTGCTTCACGATTCCGACTGCTGGCTTCCCTTGTTTGAACACGAGTGGCTCAGACGGCGGAAGGATTTCAAGTGGATGATCGAGGACGCGTACACGTTTCTCGATGTACATGCCTTTTCCTTTTACGATCCCACGTGCTGTTTGGAACGTGCCGAGCTTCTCGAGGTCAACGCTTGATTTGTACCAGTAGATTGGCGCCCCTTTATATGTAGCGTCGAGTGCTGCATCCAAATCTCCTTTGTATACATACCCTGACTTCGCCTTGACGACCGATGCTTTCGGTGCAGCTTCTGTGACAGCAGCTGGCGTGAGTGATGCCGTCGATACAGCGGCTACGGCAAGCGCTGTATACAGTTTACGTGATGATTTCTTTGCCATGTCCAGTTCCCCTTTCGGATTTGCGAACAAGACACATGAAGGAAAGCGCTTACATCGTTCGACTTATGTGTAATCCCATTGCCCCAAAGTCGTCCGTTTTTCCCCCATATGTACAATTCGCTCTAGTTCTAACGTAACGGAAACGCGTCCAATAAACAATCACAAATTGAAGATTTTTAACCTTTTTACAATTTCCACAAAAAACGATTCCCTCTTTATGACAAATAGGCGAGAGATGGTAAAACCATTTGGGATATAATGGTTTCTAGAAAGAAGGAGGTACATTTATGTATAAAAAATTGTTAGGTTTTAGTCTATTATTCGTCGTCCTGTTCGGGATGCAGTCCGTCGAGGCAGCATCACCGTCGTATAAGACAGTCCAATCCACCCCACTGAAGGCGTCTACGCAAAAAGGGGCCAAGACCTTGATGACCGTGAAGACGAACACGAAAGTCGCGCTCCTCAGCAAGACGAACTCTTGGGCCCACGTCCAAATCGGTAAAACGAAGGGGTATCTCTCCATGCGGTCCGTCATGCCGCTCGAGACACCGATTGCTTCCTATGATATGAACGAAGTCATGAGCTATAAGGGCACGGACATCGTCAGTATCTCCGGGGTCAGCTATAAGATCGACCCCGCACTCAAGCCATTCTTCCAAAAGAACGGCACGGCACTTAAAAGCATGCTAGTCGTACCGAAAACAAAGGACCGTACGTTGATCGGTTGGAAACAGCTCAGTTTCTTCCCGCTCGGTCAACCTGCCAGCTCGCTCGTCATCGACAAAGCAGCAGCGAGTCGGATCGACAGCTTATACATCCCTTGGAATCCGATGTCACCGAACTTCACCTTGACGACGGCAGGACCGCTCCGTCAAGTCGTCGCGAACGCACATGCGCATGACCCTGCAATCGATGGTGAGGTACAAAAACTCACCTTGAACGGTCAGATCGAGCAACTCCATACGGCAGGGGAAGTCCAGATCGCCGGAAAAGGAACAATCGAACGGTGGGACATCTCAAAAGATACGGAATATTCATATGAGATTCCTATTCGGTATACAGGAGAGGTCGGCTTCTTGAACATCCGCAACACAGATGTCGTCGTACGCGGGACGAGCACGCTCAAAGTCCGTACCGTCGCGGCACCGACGAAGACGCATGTCCTCGGAGGAAAGAACGGCGTCATCGGTTCGATCAAGCCATCGAAGACGATTCGCGGGAAGAAGATGGGGAAAGCCGAACTCGCCATCGACAAGATGTTCTCGAACGTGAACGAAGCATCGGTCACGGCTACTCTCGACACGTTGAACATTCCCTACACGACAGCGCGTGTCGGCGACTATGTGACGGCACTTCGCCAAAATGAGGCGGCTGGACCGAGCAAACGCCTCGTCAACTCGGCGACCGACCTGAAAGACATCGTCCGTCTCGTCGATGCGGTCATGACGACGAAACAGATGACACCGGCCTACGTGCATACGTCAGATTCTCAACTGAAGATCCAGACGTTCCATGACCATGTCGACAACGCTTATTATTACAATCAATATACACGTGCTGTCACCGCAATGGTCGCGGATGGCACATTGCAGTCAATCCGTTTCAAACGTCCACTCATCGAGAAGAAAGAATGGTATATCAGCCAGGAGAAAGATCAGACGTTTGTGTACGATTTCCCTGTCGGATCGATTCGACTCGTCACCATCGACGGCAACACGACTCGTAGCCTCGTCATGGAAACGAAAGCATTCGAGCGTCCGAACTACCCGGAATCTCGAATCGAACTCGTCTCCATCAATGACAAACCGCTCTCTGCCTATCAGCAAGAGCCGCCTGCCTTTGAGGCGAAAGTGATCGAATCCGGATATCGGACGTATGTCGCCATCCGGTCGAGTGACAAGGAATGGTTACGAAACACTCACTTCTTCTCCGTCGATGTGAACGCAAACTATCGAGATGGGGGTCCGGTCTCAATGGACAAGGTCAACCTCGGAGGATGGAAATCGTCCGAAACCGTCATCTTTGAGATGCACGGAGCGAAACGATTGAACAACCTCACGATTCGATCATTCGGCTACAAAGACGCCGTCTACAAGTGAAGCCTACAAAAAATGACATCCTCGGCTGAGGATGTCATTGTCCGTTCGGCTGACTGATGATCGTCAACCAGACGTTCGAGTATACGCCCGCTATAATCGCGTAATCGTTCGGGTCCGCCAAGTTGAGCAGTCGTCCGTTCTGATAGAAGTATAGGTTCGTGATGACGCCACCACCTGATGAACCGATGGTGATCCCACGGGCCGTGAGCGTCTCGTCCGGGTCCGTGATAATCGAGACGACCGAGTCGAAGCGGTCCCGCTTGACCGTCAAATAACCGCGGTTTTGATCGATATACACTTCTTTAAATCCACGTGGGTAATGAGAAGCATTCCCATGAATGTACGGTCCTCTTTTCGGGTCGAGGCGAAGCGCCATCCCGCTGAACGTCAACTGTTCGCCGGTCGTGGACGGAAGAATGAAGTCATTCGCTTCCGCATCGTCCGTCGCGCGCGTCCAAAACACCCCCGCCACCAGCAACATCGCGACAAGCGTTACCTGAAGCCCACTCATCATTCTCTTTTTCATCCGTCTTTCCTTGCGACTCATTAGGTCCTCCTTCATGCGCTTTGCCTAGAACTAGTTCAAAAGAATGTATGACTTTATCCCTATCATCATCCAAACATTTTCGCATATGTAAATGATATACATGATTCTTATACAATTATTGTAATATTGTTGGCAAAAATCATCAAGGAAAAACTCAAATTCATCTGATTTCTTTATAATCGAGTCAATATGGAATTCGGATGACGTGCTTCGTCCCGCTCTCAAGCCAATATGAGACGATGTACCTATCCCCTGTTTCTTCCACTTGCGTCTTCACGATGCGAGAATGCGTCCGGTCAAGTCGGACGAGGGTCAAGAAGCGGACGTCTTTGCCACATTCGATGGATACGACCTGTGGACGACTCACCCATTCGAAATCACGAGCCGACACGTGACTTTCTTCGATTGTCATATACGATTCGTCCCCTGTCATGAGTTGGACGATCTGCATGGCGCGATTCGACGCATCCATGAATCGGACGTTCTGGGACTCCGGCGACCCCTCGACGAGGTCGAGCCCCGGCGCCACATGGAAGCGCTGGACGAACAGATCCGGTTCTGGTGACGTGATGCGGTCGAAGACGACGAGCGTCCGTGCTTGATCGTAGACGACCTTCCGAGTGTGGAGGGCCCCTTTTCCGATGAGCCGGCTCACCCCTGTCGCTATCACCTGCTTTCCAGTCGGTTCAACAGATACAATCCCACTTTCTCCGACCCGCTCGACCGACAAGTCAAGCTCGTCCCCGAGGCGATGCACCGTGTTGTGTGACGTGACGCGCATCGCCTCCAAGCGTTCCTCGCAGTCTGCATACCCATATCGCCCCGTCTCGACGATGAAATCACGCCCGAGCCCGTAGAGTTCAAGGCTCAGGTCGTCCGCATGCTTGTGGGCCGCACCGTGATAGCCCGCCGTCATCAAAATGTAGGTCGCATCACTAAAGGGACGCTTTACATGGGTCCAATATTCACGCATGACGGCATAGTTCGAGCCGAGGTTTACCATCCGTTCAGACGGACAAACCCCTTCCTCTCCCCCGCTCAACGCGTAAGCGAGTGACGGATGTGACTCGACGTCCGGAATCAGATGCCGTCCCCGAATCTGTCCGCCCGTGTCGCCGACCATCGGGAGGGTCCGATTCGGCTTGATCAGATGGACGAGGCGGTCCGGCATCGCGTCGATGACGTCAAACCGGTCGGATAACGGGAAGCCGTTCACGTTCGCCCAGTCGACGAAGCGGCTCAACATATGATAGACGTACACGTGATAGCCCGGCGAATGTTCGAGATGGGTCCCGTCTGCGGCGAGACTCGAATCGAGCTGGGCATCGAGACGCGCGCGGGCGACCCGTTCCCATTCCGGGCTCCGGTCGAACTCTGGGAAACAGGAGGCGATGGCGAAGAGCGCCATGTCCTGGAACAGCCCGTGATTATGGCGCGGTCGATAAAACGTCGGCGTCGCCAACAGGACGGCATGATCGTATAGCATCTTCAACAGCTTCTCGGTCATGGATGGGTCACGTTCGATCGGTGCACAGCGGTACGCCTCAAAGAATCCGAGCAGATGAAACACGCGGATCGCCGTGCCGTGCTCATGGTACGCCTCACGCTTCCGACTGACCGTGAATGCAGGATGACGTGTTTGCCAACTATCGACGATCCGGGCGGCGTGTTCCACATAAGCCGTCTCTCCCGTCACCTCGAAGGCACGGGTCAGCTGATGGACGGTCGTCAAATAGTGGAGTTGAAGATAGAACGAATTGTTGTCCACCCGCGGCACCATCTGATCCCAATCGAACGTCGCGACGTCCGCGACATGTAACGCGTCGGGTGCTGCCGGAATGTACCAGTCGCCTTGTAAGACACCGTCCGCAAAGCGAACGGCCTGCTCGTCCGTCAACCGCTCATATCGATACGGGGCGATCGGCCTCTTGTCCTGGATATACTGATGCACGAGCAGGCGGTCCATCCGGTCGGACAGCCTCGCTTTCGTGAGCGGGCGCGTCATGACGAGCATCGTATCGGACGCTGAGACGAGCGTCTGTCTGCCGTCAAGACGAACGACGTAATAACGACCGTACGGGCGTATGAGCCGACCCGTCCCGGTCTTCTCGAGTCGCGCCTCCGGTAAGACCCGTCTTCCTTTCCACTGATAACACATCGTCCCCGCCGAGATGACGACGTCCCACCCGTGGCTCCCTCGTGCCGCGAGCGAGCCACCAAATTGGGCGACGAGTCTTGCGATTGAATGTTCCATTCGTTCCCTCACTTGTCATTTGTTATACTTGAAAATTCTACCTTAGCAAATGGTGGGATTCAAGAGTTACCCAGTCGTTCACACAAAAAAGCCCAGCTTTTGCTGGGCCCTGCTCATTTTGGTACGTTGATCGTATTTGTCGTGCCGTTCGAGAGCGTATACGTGACGACGTATTGCTCCGGTTGCTCGGCTAACGAGGCGTCGACGATCGACGTGCTCGTCCGGTCAATCCGGATGAGCGTGAGGTAACGGACGTCATCCCCATACTCGATCGAGACGACCTGCTCACGCGGCTTCCACTCGGAGTCGCGGACAGACAAGTGACTCGGCTGAATCGACATGTACGACTCCTCGTCCGTCTCGAGCTGCATCAACTGGATCGTCCGACGCTTGTCATCTCGGAATGTCACGTTCTGCGCGTCCGTCGAGCCGGCGTATGGCTTCAAGCCGTCACCGAGATGGAATCGCTGCACGAACATGTCCGGAGTCGGCGAAGTGATCTTGTCGTAGACGACGAGCGTCTTCGCCTTGTCATAGACGAGCGTCCGGCGATGGGTCGCACCTTTCCCGACGAGGGCACTTTCTCCGATGGCGATACTCGTATCGCCCTTGTCCTCGACCGATACGATTCGGCTCTTGCCGACCATACTTTCACTCAAGTCAAGATTGTCCCCGTAGCGGTGCACGGTGTTGTGCGCCTCGACCTTGAGCACTTCCTGGCGTCGTGGGTCCTTCGAGTAGCCAAAGCGTCCCGTCTCGACGATGAAGTCACGGGCGAGCCCGTACAGGTCGATGCTCAAATCATCGGCGTGCTTGTGGCCGGTACTATGATATCCCGCCGTCATCATCACTTGGGTCGCTCCCGAGAACGACTCCGGTGGACGTGACCAATATTCACGCATGAAGCTGTATTGGTCGCCGAGTTGTTTCGTCAACAGTTGCGGCACCGTCCCCTCCGCCCCGCCACTGACGGCGTAGGAGAGTTCCGGATAGTTCTCGGTCTTTGGAATGATGTTCATATCTTTTAAATAACCAGTCGTATCGCCGAAGATCGGGAGCGTCCGGTTCGGCTTCAACATATAGGTGAGCTGGTCCGGCATCTTCTCGATATATCCCGACCGCGACGGCAAGACGAAGGCGTTGGCGTCAGCCCATTCGATAAACCGTGACAACGTATGATACACGTATACATGATAGTACGGCGAATGCTCGAGATGGACCCCGTCAGGTGAGATGCTGAAGGCAAGTTGTGCCTGAAGACGCGAGCTCGCGAGAGACTGCCACGTCTTACTCTTGTCGAACTCTGGGAACGTCTGTGCGATCGCCGTGAGCGCCATGTCTTGGAAGATTCCATGGTTGTGCTCTTTTTTATAGAAGTCAGCGGATGCTAAAATCTCGCCATGCTCGTACAGCGTCTTCAAGATGAGCTCGGTGAACGCCGGGTCTTTGTTGAGCGACGTCTGCTTGTACGCGTCCCAGAAGTTCAATAGATGGAAGACGCGGAGCGCAGTGCCCTGGTCACTGTATCCCCATTTGAGTCGCTTGTAGTTATAGGCCGGGTGCGCTTTCGTCCAGCTTTTGACGAAACGCTCCCCATATTGGAGATAGGCGAGGTCGCCTGAGTCGTTATACGCCTGCGTCAACTGGTTCAACACCGTCATATAGTGAATTTGGAACGGGAACGAGTTATTGTCGACAGCCGGGACGTCCTTATGCCAGTTGAACGTGTCGATGTTCGGCACAGACAATTGTTTCGGCTCCGCCGGGATGTACCAGTTGCCGGCGAGCGCCTGATCCGCATACATTTTCGCATCTTCGGTCGTCAAGCGAGCATACTCATACGGGATGTGGGCATCGGTCTCTTTCATGTATGTATGAATGAGCGGACGGTTCGTCGCCGATTGGATCCGTGATTTCGTCAACGAGCGGGCCGGGACGACCTCGGCTTGACTCTTCTTCACGTAAATGCGTTTGCCGCCTGACATGGCCAGATAATACCAACCGGACGGGCGGACGATGCGATACTCTTTCGTCGCGTTCGTCTTCTGGAGCGGGACTAACTTCTTGTCTTTCATTTCTAGGAGCGTCGTCGACGGGGCGACACGGGCGTTAAAGTCCGAGTTTGCCGTTGCTTCAGCCGTGACCGGGGCGAACAGGAGCATCCCACTCAGCACGCCGATCGATAATCGTGTATACAAAGGTTTCATGATATTCCTCACAGTTTCTGTTTGATTTTACCCTGTAAATTATATCCATCTATCTATGAATAAACAACTTTATTTTGGATTATATTTACCTTTTTTATTATTTTTTCAATATAAAAACACCCACTCGTCGAGGAATGGGTGTCATAAATCAATAAACCGTCAACTTCCGTTCCACCGTGGCATAGCCTGCCCGATAGATGCGAACGGTCATCTTCGTTCCTTTTTTCTGTTTCGGAATGGCAATCTTGAACGATTGACTCGACCCGACCCGTGTCGTCTTTCCGACTTGGCGATTATTCGCATACACTTTGACGCTCGCTCCCGCATCCGCTTTTCCACTTATAAACGTACTCGTCGTGCGAATCGCCGAGACACTCGCCGTCCGGAAGGCTTTGAGGATCACGGTCGTTGTTGCGGACGATGTGTTTCCAGCGACGTCACGAGCCGTCACCGAGATCTTTTGTCCAGCGAGCCAGTTCGACACGTTCAAACGATAGATGCCTTTCGAGTCCGCTTTGGTCGTATACGTTTTACCGCGATACGTGACGCGAACCGTGGCCCCTGCTTCTGTCTTTCCAGTGACTTGCTTCAGTGGGACGACCGCTTGTTGAATCGTCGGTTTGACCGGGGGTGTCTTGTCGGCGACTTTGAAGGTCATCGACTTCGTCTGCCCGAATGCATCTTTCGATACGATGCGAAGCGATTCGTTCGCCACGAGCGGTCGAACGATGGCGACCGCAAAGTTTCCGTCCGCCTTCGCACGGTTCGAGGTGATGCGTTTCCCAGACTTGTCGTAAATATCGAACGAGATGTATGGATCTAGTTGCCCCGTGATCGTCCGACGGTCTGAAGAAGCTTTCAAATTTTTCGGCGTCGTCAACGTGGACGGACCTTGGAGTGTCTTACTGAATGTATAACGTACCGTACCATCCTCGTTCCGAAGTCGCAGTTCCACATTCACCGGATAGCTGACAGGCTCTGGCAAGTTAATGGTCGTATCATAATTGGACAGATTAATCTTTTGCCCATTCACAATCAAGTCGTAGGCAGAGTAACTGATCCGGCGTGTTTCGTTAGCCAACCACAGTTTCGTTCCGCCTGCGTTGATTCGAACGTCCTCGATGCGATAGTCGAACACGTCCGGCGTCAACGTCCGTTTGTTTCCGACCTCATCCACGACGGTGACCGGAAACAGATTCATTGAATACTTGGATACAGGATAATCAAGCTTAAAGGAGAAACGTCCCGTTTCATCCGCACGTTGTGTAACGTCACCTGTTCTTCCGAAACGTACTAACGTGAGCGGGTCTGTTTTGCCAGAGATGACCTGGTCCCCATATAAGAGCCGATCGAGTACGAGCGATGGAGGTGTGATGTCTTTGACAGTAAGTGTGACCACTCGCTTTAATCCGTTCGGGTTGACCACCTGAATTCGAATTTGGCTCACGCCTGCTTCTTTAAATGTAGCCCCAGTATTTGGTTTTAAGTCAAAAGCATAACGCCATCTTGAAATCGAATCAACCGTTTCCCAAGCCCCGTTAGTAAAGTATTCCACTTTCAAGTCATCAATGAGGTCATCACTCTGTACCCGAACCGTTTCTGTCATTTCAGAGAGAGTCGTCGTATTAGGTTGACCATTGATCGTCAAATTTGGTGCAGTCTCATCTTTTGGCGTAAACTCATATGTTGTGATATTTTTCTTGTCGCTACTCTCGACAGCGAAACGATAGGTCCATTTTTTTAACTCTTGTTGAAGTGTGAAGGAGAAAGCGCCGTCGGTCCCGGTCTTCACTTCCATTCTCGTGCCCTCAGGATTCCATTCTTGGACGCGATTATAGAAGACGACCGTCGCATTCGGCTCTGCATGACCCGACACCACTTTCTCCCCTTCGATGAAACGGGTGAGCGTCGGGGCAGTCATCGCTTGATGGATGCCATCAACATATGGAGAAACCTGTTCTCCCGTACTGACTCGAAGTCGATAAGTCGAACCGTACGGAATATGAACCTCACCTTTTCCTTCGTATAATGAAGTACGAGCTACTTCAATCTCCCCGTTTTTACGCATAATCTGCACTTCTGCTTCCCGAGCCGGTAAGGATGCCTCGATATACATCGTTTCATTCAAAAAGCGTACCGTCGGCTCGGCAATCATGCGTTCTTCTTTTACCGAGATGGACGTAGATAACCGTTGCATCCCGAAATCTGTTTGAAGATAGAATTCATATACTCCCGACTCAAAAAGCGGTAACTCCGTAGAGAACTTTCCATTAGAATCTGCTTGTACTGAGAAATCCCCGTTATCAGAACGGATGAATAGCTTAGCATTCGGTTCTGTTTCTCCCGATAGTTTGCCCGATACGGTAGATGGTGTCGCCTCAATCGTCAAGGGGAACGTAGAATCCACGTACTGACGAATCGATTGTTCCGCTAAAACAGTTCCATCTTTTTTGTATGTGATGGTTTTATGCGACGTTCCGTCCGTTCGAAGTGAAATATAAAATAGTCCTGACTCGTCTACCGTTACTTTTTCTCCATCATATGTGACAGTCATGTCGGGATCTGTCACACCGTACACACCGAAATATTGGGCGACGGAATAGTAAGGCTGCTCCGAAGTCAAACGGACCGGATCAATCTTCACTTCTTTCTCGACAAGCACTTCATTGTTTGGATGGAGCACTTCCACTCTACCTGTGAGCCCTTTAATGTAGTCATCGAACGGAATCGACAACTCTACTTCGAAATGACCATTCGCATCCGAGACAGTGGAAAGGGTCCGGTCATAAAGAGTGAGACGGACATTCTGATAAGGCAAGGTCGTACCGTGAACACGCGACTGACTCCATTGCATCGAGTCGACCTGAATCGGTAAATCAAAAGAATCATCGAACGAATAGCTTCCAGTGACACTTCGTTTCCCATTTGACGCTTTCGTATAAGCTTTCACTTCGTTACCTTGTTTTTTGGGAATTGAAAGTACCTCGACGCCCCGATATGTTTCACCATCATAAATCGCGATGATTTCATAACCGGGATTTGACTGAAGCTGCATCTTTCCAGATTCGACTCCATAAAAGTTTGGCGGGATCGGACCTTTTTCAATCACGGAGGCACTCACTCGCTGAACTGGTTTGTAATAGACGTCATCCTTTTGATAGAATGTCACGATTCGTTCCCCTACTGCCTCAGCTAATGAGACAGTGAACGTTCCGTCCGATTTCACACTAACAGGTCGAATCGTTTGATCCACGCCATAATATAATGGCTCTGTGTACGAAGTCTGTCCCATGAGCATCTTGCTGTCAGGCTCAAATGCCTGAACGGTCAGCGTGCCCGATGCTTCGACAGGTGACAAAGTAGAGACTAACAAAATCATGACCATAAAAATCATCATCGTTTGTTTAATAATGGATTTTTTATTCATTTTTCATCCCTTTTTTCTTTTTATTATGTAAAAAAATAAATTTTTCCGACATTTAATATATCACCACCCTCCTCATTTAGCCTACATATTTTTTGATAAGGTCGTCCGAAATTTATCGACAAGACTCGACAATCTGAAGATTGCTTCCCCTTCCGTCCTCCTATAATGGTTGTTATAGAGAATCCCTGCTTTTGATCCATAAGGCTTGGTGCAAATGAGATACAGCATTTCGAGGCTACATCCGATTTGATTTGACGAAACGACACGGTTGGCGAGGTGCGAAAACCGCATAACAACCATTATGCTGTAACCACCTAGGAAACTTGAGACGCGCGCGGGAAAGCAGTTCATCATGCCAGACGCAAACGAACAAATCAAAGAGTGGGAACCGATGATCTATTACGTCATCCGCCAACTCCATCTTCATCCGAACGAAGTCGACGATGCCGCCCAGACGGCACGGATTGCCCTATGGCGGGCCATCCAAGACGGCAAGACGCTAGGGAAAACCTACTGTTTCATCCGCATCCGCGGGGCGATTTTAAACGAGCGTGCCAAACAGGCGAAGACGCTTCAGCACGAGGTGACAAGTGAACGACTCCCCGAGCAAATCGACAAGAGCGAGGTGCCGCTGTCCCTCTGGCTAGACGACAAGCGTTCCACTTTACCAAATCGTCATTTCACCTTACTCTGCCATATGCTTCACGGAACTGAAGCATCGCTCGGGTACTCCCCGAGCCGCCTCCGCGCCTACAAGGCCGAACTCCAGCGGATGCTCCGTGAAGACGACAAGTAAGAGGAGAATAAAGATGACCCTACACATGAAAGACGCTGTCGACCAGCACGTCCATTACTTAAGCATGACTGGAAAATCGGACAACACGGTCAGTCAGGCGACCTATAAGTTCGCCCGTTTCCAAAAACTCATGGGACAGAACCGAACTCTCGATGACTTCAAGACGAGACAGGACGTCATGCCGTATATCAATGCCCTCCGTTCGGAAGGATGCCAACCGGTGACCATCAACAATTACTTGAGCGCACTCCGCGGCTTGTATGACTGGGCCATCACCGAGCAACTCATCATGCACAATCCGTTTCATCACCTTCGCGTGAAAGTGACCGAACGTCCACCTTCGGACGTCCCTACGCCAAGCGACCTGCACCGAGTCATCGATGCAATCGACGTCCCGTTGTACCGAACCTTTTTGACGCTCCAGTTGCATACGGGGATGCGCATCAACGAGGTGAGACAATTGACACTTGATGCCATCGATTTGAATGCGCGTCTCCTGTACATCCACGAATCGAAGACGGGGAAGCCGCGCAAGGTCCCACTGAACGATGTGACACATGTAATGATGACGACGTACCTCGAGGAAGAGCGCCGATGCATCGATTCGCCATACGTCTTCCCGAGTGCTCGTGGTGATCTCATCTGCAAGACAACGATCAACCGTCACCTGAAACGCGCCGCCGAGGACGTGCTCGGTACATCCGTCACGTCGCATACGCTCCGGCACGCCTTCACGTCACATCTCTATGATATGGGCGTCAAGGAGACGACGTTGTCCGAGTTGCTCGGTCATAGCGAACCGAAGACGACCCGGCGTTATATCCGCGTGCGCGAGGACCATCTGCGGGATGCAGTGGAACGACTGACGTTAGAATGAATATAAAAAAAATCCGACCTGCGAGGGTCGGATTTTTGTAACCACATATTTTATTTAGGTGCAGACGAGCTCAAATCACGTGATGCTACCCACCCCGTCTTAGAGCCGTATTTGACCTGTGACCACGACCCGTTGACCGCAATACGTGTCACTTTCTTACCCTTAGGGACTGTAAAAGCTACCTTTCCCTTCGTAGAACGAGTCGTATACGCCTTCATGTTCTTGTTGGCATACTTAGACTCCGTCTTAGGCGCTACATACGCCTTTAAATTCTTCACCGCAACCCAACCCGTCTTGCCATTGTAGGTTACTTTCATCCATGAAGAACGTTTCTCGATTGAACGAACCTTTCCGTTTGTCGGAATCTGTACCAACTGCTTCGACTTCGTACTGTTTGAAGCGTATAACGGCTGACCCTTAATCAACGTGTAATCCTTACTCTCCTTGACAGACGTCACAGGTGGAGTCGTAGGTTTTACAGGAGTAGACGTGTTCGCCATTGTCGTGAATGACCATGTGCGACCGCCAGTCTCTCCAGTATGACGGGCTTTCCACTTGACAGTTGCTGTGTATGTTTCGTTGTAATTTAACATTTTCTTAGGGATAAGTTTAGCTACCCCCGAGTAGAAGAAATCTAGGTAAGCAGGTACTGTATTACCTTTTGAATCTTTCAATACAAACGTTAAATCATCTTCACTTACCGTAATTTCACTCGGCAACCAATACGTTAAGATATGTCCCGACTGGTCGATACCATAATCCTTTAAAGGGTTCGGAATCTCGTTACCCGCAAACAAAGGATTGACGTTTTTCATGTTCGGTACAGGATATACATGGTCAGAGTCACGCTGTGTATACTCATTAATACGAACTAAAACGACCTTCATACCCCGTTTGTTCCCTTCCTCAACAGCAAAACCAACCGACTGAATGTCGGGGTTAAGTATGGTTTCTCGATGTAATGGGGCATTGTGTGCTAACTCATACATGCTATCAGAGTAAAGTCTTGTACCAAAAACAATGTTCTCTTCAACCAATTGACCTATACTACCCCCTACTGCCTTCACTCGGTCTTTAGACGTTATACCAGTGAACCCTTTATGCCCTTTTACTTCCTTGTGTAAAAGTTCATGACCATTCGTGTTTAAGTACGCATAGTGGTTCGTAGCTGCTTTCGTAAGGAATGGGTCTAGTGTGACAGGGTTCATTCCCGCCTCTTTACGATACTCATTCAATGTTGCCAACGCCTGTATCTGGTCTGCCGAATAACTGTACCCTGCCGCCTCCACTTGGGCCGTCTCTGACGCAGGACTAGACAATACTCCCGCTACACCGACGCCAATCGCAAGCATCCCAATCATGATCGTTCTCATTTGTTTTCTCACGCTCGTCACGTCTCCTCTATCAATCTCCGTTTCACCACTCCTTTCTATTTTATGAGAAAGCAGCCAGGACGCCTCTCACCTTTTTCTGAATCGAGTCAAACGTTTTTTCGATTTTCGACCAAAACATCAACTCGACTCTAAATTTATATAGAAAATTAAGGAAACAACCTCACCCCATGGTATACTTTGAAAAAGAAGTAAATCCATTTTTTGAGGTGTATCTATGAAACGAATCTTACTCGTCCTCGTCTTGATCGGTGCGTGGGGATCTGTCACCCCGACCGACTCCGCTCAAGCTGCGACGAACCCTTTCCACATCCGCTCTGTCCCGAACGCCATCGTCTATGAGATGAAAAGCGGGAAGTTGACGAAAGTGGCGACCTATTCGACGACGAAGCGCTATGCGGCGATCAGTACGTCCGGTTGGTATTACATCGCCCTGAGCGGTGGGAAGAAAGTCTACATAAAGAAGAGTCAGGCGAAGCTTTTACTCGCCGATCCCATCACCCGTTCGAACTTGACATCGAGCGGGACGGCACGACTGGCGCACGAATACATGCGACAAATGGCACCGCATGTCCCTTATGAATACGAGCGTCTCAGCGAAGCGAAGGCAATCGACTACGCGAACCGGGCCCTTAAGGGGGATTGGTATGTCCCGTCCACACCGTATCGTCTGTCGGTCCCAAACATCGACACGTTCGATTGGCATCGGAGCATCCCAAGCTCTTCAAGCAACTCGTATCCGTTCCAGATTCACTATTTGACGGTATTGAACCAATTGACGCAAGCCTACAATGCGACAGGCGACACCGCGTATTTGAAATACGGGATGCGCGTCGTGAAAAGTTGGACGAAAGCCCACCCCGTCGCCAACTACAAACAGTACCGCTGGCCATACAATGACCACGGTACATCGGTCCGGACGTTCCACTTATTGAACTTCTGGGACGTGTATAAGTCGTCGTCCCTTTACAAAGACACGGCATTCACGGGTCTCATGTTGCGGACACTCCATGAGCATGGCACGTTGCTCGCGACATCGAGTTTCTATAAGTACGAACATAACCACGGGGTGTTCCAAGACATGGCACTCACGGCGATCGCGCAGACGTTCCCACAGTTCGACCAAAGCGCGAATTGGAAAACCATCGCCGACAGTCGGCTCGATAAACAGATCCGCCACAGCATCACGTCGGATGCCGTCCACCTCGAGCATTCACCGGGCTATCAGGCGTACATGTATCACGTGCTCGACCGCTTCGTCATCTGGGCGGACGAGAACCGCTTCACGCTCCCGTCCAGCATGAACCGTGTCGAGTACATGCCGAAACAGCTGACGTATATGGTGAAGCCGAACGGGACGCTCCCGATTTTCGGGGATACGTCCGGAGCTCGGCGCACGACGTCAATCATCCCGCATATCGACGACTTCCCACAGCTCGCCTATGCGGTCTCCGGAGGGAAGGAAGGATCACGCCCACCGCTCACGGTGAAGAAGATCAGCACGCAGTATAGCTTCATGCGGGAATATTGGTCCGCCCCACCGCGTGCCTTCAATCAGGCGACGCAAGTGATGATGACGGCGGGCTATCACAGTAGTGCCCACAAGCACGCCGACGATTTGAGCATCGACTTATACGGGCTCGGTCGGGACTTCATCATCGAGACGGGCCGCTACGGCTACACGAACCGTCCAGAACGTCAGCGCGTCTTCGGGGTCGACGCCCACAATACGGTCCATCGTGACGGGGCGAATCTCGACTTGAGCGCGTCGATGCGCGAGAAGAGCAAGATTGTCACCGTCAAAAACCTCGGTCCGTCCCTTCTTGCGATGGGCGAAAGCAAGCTCATCGGTAAAGGGGCGACCCATCGCCGGACGCTCGTCTATGACAAGGCGCAGACGCTCGTCGTCTATGACCGGATCAGCTCCCCGACACAGGAGAAGTTCGTGCAACGATTCCATCTTGCGGAAGGTCTGAAACTGCTCCAGAGTTCGATGGCGACCCAAAACGTCGTCTATGGCGACTCGAACGGTCGGACGATCCAACTCATGCAGCTCAACCTGAAAAATTCATCGATGCGCAACAGCACGAGTTTCGTCGCCGTCGAGGATTACGAATGGAAGCCGCGTCCGCAAGTCATCTCGTATAACACCGGGAAAGACGTGCGCTATCTCACGCTCATCCGACTCGACCAGTCGAAGACGACGATCCGGTCGGCGAGTGTGAAAGTATCCGGTTCGAACTACATCGTGACGTACACGCTCTCGAATAAAGAGACGAGACAGATCAGTGTACCAATCTAAACAATTCTTTTTAACAACCTCGTATGATATTTTTATAAATTGTATATGTAAAAAATGACCTCAACGACATTGAGGTCATTTTTTAACTTCTCATAATTATGGTTCGAACAATCTATTACTCATTTGTAATTAAAACAATATTACATAACTTGTTTAAGCCGGTTTTCTAAAATGACGGCTTCTTTCAAATTTTTGTTCTCCTGTTCAGTTATATCGACTTTCTGTTGCAAAAATTCGATATATGTTTCCAGCCCCTCTAGTAATGTATTTAGCTCAGTTAAATCTGCCTTATGATCTATTTCTTTCGTCAAAAATTCAATGGACTGCCTTCTTAATTTTTCTTCATAAATTGTAGATGAATCAATGTAACCCTGCTTTTGCCCATCATAAAGGCCTAATTCGTAGATCTTTTTAGAAAAAATGGACGTTTTAAGCGCTTCTTTTGCGTCTGATTCGATTTCCTTTTTCGCTTCAGTAATCCCTTTTTTTACACCGTGTTTAGAAACATTTTTAACAACAGGTATAAGTGTTGTCCCACCTGGAATCAATAGCTTCACAATTCTTTTGTTAAATGCCATATATAATCCTCACTCATCTGATTTAAAATTCAGTCGAATTGATTTCTCAAATCTCATCTGATTATTTTTTTCTTTTTCAATTCCTGCTAACAATAACTTTATATAATCCTCAGCATCTAATAAAAGTCTTTCAAGTTCTTGAATATCCGTTGCTAGATTCTCTTCCTTATCTAGAAAGGATTCTATCTGACTTTTAAACTTTTCTTCAAATACGTTCGCTGCCTCTATGAGTCCTTCTTTTTTCCCTTCTGAAACACCTAAACTATAGACATTTTTGAATATAGGTGACGATTTAAAATAATTCTTTAAATCATCATCACCTTTTAAACCGATTAAACTCGGCATCACTAGAGGACCTGCTACATAATTAAAGTAATTCTTTCTTTTCTTAAACATGTTTAATCCTCCCTTAAAGTATTCAAAATTATAGATGACTTTCACCCATAACCTTATTTTTAAATCCATTTAATACAAACTCTTCTTTGATTTGACGAATAAAGGCCTCATCAGAGATGATTCTATGAATTGTAATTATCAACCCACCAACATCCAACTTCTTTAGTGCAGTCTTATCACCTAAATACGTCTGCAACCCGACATAAATCAAATTACTTGAAGTGGCGATCACATTAGAATACATCAAAATTTTTCTAGTTTTTACTTCATAAAGCTTTAAATTATGATGTATCGCTTCATCATAGAAAAGAGAATGAATCGCTGCAATCAATGCATTTATAAATGATGATAGCGCCATACTTCGACCGACACTATATATGTCAATTGAATTTTTCACTAGTGTCGCGGATAAATCTGGACTGATTGAATTGAGGATAGGTATAGGTAATCCCATTTTTGTAAATGCATCTGAACCTAGATGAATCGCATGTTTTAATACAGCTTTGACGAGGTCTAAAATATCCGCTTGGATACGATGAAAAGAGCGCTCAAAAACGCTTATAATATGAGTGATTCCAGAAATTTTATATTCATTCCCAATTAAATTCGTATTGTATGATTCCAACATGAAATTATTTTTGGTAATTGTATCTGACAAAATATTTGCCGTCCCAAAAATCCATCCTAATAACGGATCGTGACCAAGTGTTGTAAATCGATGATTCGCACCACTGATTCCGGTGTTTCCCACGAACATATCTTTTTTAAACGCATCATACGAAACAGGTCCGCTCAAAGAAATTGGTGTGAATGGTTTCATTGCTTTGCTAGCTGCTTGATCACTCTTAAATCTTAATTTGTCACTACTCAACCAATACTGACGTACGCACTGGAGAGCTGTCGCAAAAAATAAGAATGTCATATCAACTTTACCTAATCCGGTTTGCTTTTCGAACATTTCTTCTAAGTCTTCTAAAACCCGGTGAGGATTTCTCGCAATTTCAGAGACACGTTCAGTTTCCAATCTAATGTTTTGCATATCATCTAAATTCTTATTTGCAGAATTCATCAATCTCATTCTTCTCTGTTTCATTTCATCCAAATCCATCATCTCACCATTCTTTCCTAATAAAAGGTTATACATTAATTTTAATTGAATTTTTTTACTTTATCTATCTTTTGTTTAATCCCTATAAAAAAACGGATAAGGTGTTTTGACACTTAAATTCTTATCTATACGAAACTAAATTAATTTATATGAATTCTAGATTCACATGATATATCCACAGCTGTTGAAAATAATTTCTGTAATTCATTGAGACACAAAAACCCTGAACCATCACAATCTCGTGTGATTATTCAGGGTTGATTCATTTATCGTTTTATCAACTTATGCCGCCTTCCGCCTTGTCGTCCACAGGAATCCAATCCCGATGGCGAGAAGTACGAAGCCGATCCACCAACTGTTCGATGATTCGCCACCTAAGAATGGGAGGCGCTCCGTCAAGGTCGGTTTCTTACTTCCCTCTGACCCAACAGTCGAGTCGGAGTCCGCGTCACCATTTCCGCTGTCTCCGCTCCCTCCTGGAATCTGAGGTTTTTCAAATTCGAAATAAATTGCCATGTTCTCCACGGTGATCTGTTGCTCGTTCGCTCCACCACGCTCGAATCGAATTGTCCGTGGCGTCTCGTCCAACTCATAGCCGAACGGCGCCTCGGTTTCCACAAGCGTATATGTGCCGAGTCTCAAATCGGTCACGCGTGCTTCACCCGACGCATCCGTCGTGAAGGTGATCACCTCACCCGTTGAATCGGTCAATGTGAACGTGGCCCCTTCGAGTGGTTCGCCCGTCTCCTCATCGACCTTCTTGACGAAGAGTGTCTTGATGCGGTCGTTTTCGACCGCGACCGTCTTCTCGACGTCGCCCCGCTCAAACGTGAACGGATGCGGTGTCTCATCTAAGAAGTACCCCTTCGGAGCCTTCGTCTCGACGAACTGATAGTCATCTGGGACGAGCCCCTCGACGACAATCTCTCCGTCTTCATTCGTGACGAGACCTTCTTTCACGAGTTCGCCAACACCGTTCAACAGCTTGAACGTCGCACCTGAAAGCACATCACCGGACTCACTGTCTGTCTTGACGAGACGGACCGCTTTGTACGGGTCGTTCGTCACATCGACCGCGAGGACTTCATTCGTCCCGCGTGTGAGCGTGAACTCGTGTTTTGTCGTATCTAGGATGTATCCTACCGGCGCCTTCGTCTCGATGAACGCGTAGTCGCCCGGTTCGAGGTCGCGAACGAAGATCTCTCCAGACGCATCTGTGACAAGTCCTTCACGGACGATGTCACCCGACACATCAATCAAGTCAAACGTCGCGCCTGGAAGCACATCGCCAGTCGTGACGTCCGTCTTCGTGAGTCGGACTGACTTTTTCTGTTCGTTCGTGACGGTGAGTGTCGTCGGTGCCGCTTGACGCTCCGCCACGCTGAACGTGTGTTCTTTCGAATCAAGCAAGTACCCGTCCGGCGCTTTCGTTTCAACGAACGCATAGCTTCCTGGTGTGAGACCGCTGACATAAATCTCACCCGCCGCATCCGTCACGAGTCCCTCACGGATCGTCGTTCCGAACGTGTTGACGAGCTTGAACGTCGCACCCGCTAGACGATTGCCTGTTTCCGAGTCGACTTTCGTCATCCGTACCGCTTTATACGAGTCATTCGTGGCACGGACTTCTGTCACGTCGTTCGTCCCGCGTACGAGCGTGAACGGACGTGCCGTCATGTCGAGCATGTAACCCGACGGTGCATTCGTTTCTTGGAAGTAATAATCACCCGGGTTCAACCGGTCGACCCGGATCTCCCCGTTCGCATCCGTCTTCAATCCTGCCTGAACGAGCGTTCCACCTTTTTGATAAAGCGAGAACGTCGCATCGGCGAGACGTGAACCGGTGATCACGTCCGTCTTGATGAGACGGACCGACTTTTGTTGTTCGTTCGTGATGGTAATCTGTTCATCGACGTCTTGTCCGTACTCGACCGCGAACGCATGTGGCGTCTTGTCTAAGATGTAGCCGGTCGGTGCAGTCTTCTCGACGAACGTGTACGTGCCGATGTCCAATCGGTCGACGATGACCGTCCCATCCGCTCCCGTCGTCACGTTGTCACGGACGACTTCGTTCTTGCTGTTGTATAACGTGAAGACCGCGCCTTGAAGGGCGACGATCGTGTCTTTGTCGACTTTCGTCAACTTCACGCGCTTCATCGTCTCATTTTTGACGTTGTCTTTTTGAACGGCGTCACTCTCGAGCGTCACCGTGAACGTGTACACCTTCTCGGGCAACACGTACCCGTCCGGCGCTTTCGTTTCGACGAGTTGGTACGTGCCGAGGTCGAGGTCCTCGATCAATAGGACACCGAATGCATCGGCCGAGAGTCCCGTGCGGAGCGTGTTCCCGTTCATGTCTTTCAAGTCAAAGATGGCACCTGGGAGCGCCAAGCCCGTCTTCCAGTCGACTTTCGTCAATTCGATCGACTTGAACGGCTGGTTCTGTACACCGACTGTTGTTGTCGTCAGTTGGTCTTTCACGATGGAGAAGCCATGCTTCTTCGCATCGAGGAGATGACCCGTCGGCGCTTTCGTCTCGACGAAGGCATACATGCCCGGCTCGAGGTCGGTCACGGTGATCTTGCCGTCCTTGTCCGTCACGAGCCCTTGGCGGACGATGTTGTCCGACGCGTCATATAACGTGAACTCTGCTCCTTCGAGCACCTTGCCGGAAGTCGACGTCTTCGTCAATTCGACGTCTTGACGAATCGTGTTGTTTTTGACGGTCGTCGCTTCCTTCACTTTCGCAATGGTGATGTTCCGAGACGCCGTCGAAATCAAGTAGCCGTCCGGTGCTTTCGTTTCGACTAGACGATAGTCCCCGTAAAGGAGGCGACCGAACGTCAAGGTCCCATCGGTTCCTGTCGTGCCACGACGGACGGTACGACCACTACCCGTATCGATCAAGTCGAACGAGGCCCCACTCAAGTTCTTCTCGCTCAACTCATCCGTCTTTGTAATCGTCAATTCACCGAGTTCTCCACTCGCCGTCCCCATTCCGGACGTGCGGGCGACTCGGACCTTCGATTGTTTCGTCGTCGTGTTCTCGGAGACCTCGTCCGCCGTCAGATAGACGTCGTTCGTGATGTCCGTCCCGACCGCAGCCAGGATATACGAGTCATATTCTAAGATGTATGGGCGATTGATCGGATTGTTGAACGTAAGTTCGAACTCCCCCATCTCTTGGATCGCTTGAACTGTGTACGCATCGGTCGACAGTTTCCCTGCCTTCGTGACCGTACCGTCCGCGGCGACCGTCGTCTCGTAGACGCTCAACGAATCAAGCAGGATGTCCTGATTGTTCGACGGAACGTCACGGAGTTTGACGTTTTGCAACGACGATTGTCCGAAGTTGATGTCGATCGTCCAGGCGATGAGCTTCCCTTGCTGGATGCCTCGCTTCTCGTTGTATTCGCCACCGTGACGGACCGTCACCGTCGCCGGCAAGTTGCCAAGCTCGGTCGCCCCGTCTGTGACGACGGCCGTGTTTTTATACGATGGTGCGATTTTCGTATCGTCGATGTTCGTGTCGTACGTGATGACGTACGCGTCATCCGTCGGCTCGTTGAACGTCAAGACGAAGCCCGTGTCGTTCCACACGACGTTATACGCGGACGACGGAATCGGTGTCGCGTCGACCGAGTAGGCGTTCGCCCCACTTGCTCGTGTCATCTTCGCGACGGTGAAGGAATCCTTGTCCGGTACTTGTGTCCCTTCCCACGTGTCGGTGACGGTCAGGTTCGTCGTCGCATACTCGTGGTAGTTGATCCCGATTTTCCAAGTGATGTCCTTCGTGACGGCGTTATACGTGCCACCTTTGAATCCGTTGTTGCGCGTGTTCGATGCCGGCTCGACGGAATCCGTCGTCGTCACCGTGCGTCCGTTCGATGATTCGTCGACCCAGTCGACGGTCGCCGCGTTGACGAAGCTCGTATTGTTCGCGTCCAGACGCTCGCGGTAATCGAACGCCGTTTTATACGTGATCTTATGTGTGTCGGTCAATTGTACGCTAAAGCGAATGGTGAAGCCGTTCGCATCAGGCGTGACCGTGTAGTCCGTCCCTTTCGTCAACCCGTCGATTGACAGCGAGTCCTCGATGAACGTCAAGCCCTCGTTCGGGAACGTGTCCGTGATTTTGACATTGTTCATCACCCGTTTGTCTCGGTTCAACTCGAGCGTCCATTCAATCGTTTCCGCCGCATAGTCGGGCGTCTTGTGCGTCTTTCGCAAGACGGCTTGTCCGATTGACCGGGTCGCCGACTTCTTCCAGCCATTCACTTCGATCGTGTTCGTCACGCTGCCCGAGGAGACGACGCGATTTTTCGCACGGGTCGTATACTCGAGCTGATACGCCGTCCCGTTCTTCGGAAGGTCGAACGTGAATCCTTCGAGCCCCGTGTCTGTGATTTTCACTGGTGTCACAGGAACCTCAACTCGATTCGCGATGTTTCCGTTGGCATCGAGTGTCACTTCATATAACGTGAGCCCATCTAGTTCATGCGTCTCGGTGAACAAGTCCTTCACCGTTAGCGAACTCAAATTCCGTTGCCGGAAGTTGATGTCCGACACCCATTCAATCGTCTGGGTGACATCATCATACTTCGGCGTCCGTTTCTCGAGCTCCGTTCCACGTCCGGCAGCGACCGTCGCAGAGGCCGTTGCTGTCTTGAAAGACGTCCCTTCGAGGTTCGTGACGTTGTTGAACGTCGCCACCTCTTCATCGACGATATCCGTGATGAACGTGAGACGATACGCGTTTTGGATCGCCCCGAAGTCGATGGCTAGACCATCCGTCGTATCGACCGTGAGACCTGTCACCGGTTCTTCACGGATGACATTCCCGTTCATTGCCATGACGAGCCGGGTCACTTCCATGCTGTCGGCACGATACGCCAGACCTGCAGGAATCACGTCCGTCCAGCGAGCATTCGCAATCTGTTTCAGCCCTTTGTTCAACTCGACCGTCCACTTGATGGAGCTCGGGTTGTACGGTCGGTCGGCGACACCGGCTTTCGTGATGTCTTTCCCTGGATTTTTCAATCCGACCGATAACGTGTGCGAGTGCTTATTCTCGATCGGAATGATTGTGACCGTCCGCTCTTCTGAGATCTCGGTCGTTTCTTTCACTTGCGTCAGGGCTTGAATCGTCCCTTGGATGTTCGAGTACTTGTAGACGTTGTCGTTAAACGTCATCGTCGCTGTCCCATCCAGGGCGAGCGAGTACGTCCCCATCGACTGACCGTTGAAGTTCAGCGGTGCGTTCGTGAACGCCTCGTACACCTTCAACTCACTCGGCATTTGGAACGTGAACGTCGACCCGTCCGTGTAGCTGTGCCCGTTCGGGATCGACCAGTCGTAGTTGATCTCGACGATCGAATCGGTCGTGACCGTGCTCACCTCGACGTTTTCCGTCGTGGTCGTCCGAATCGTGTACGCGTCCAAGATGTTGTCGGTGATCGTCATGACCGGATTGTCCGGTGGCTGCGGGTCCGTGATGACCGGGTCCCCTTCCGCATACGCCATTCGCGAGACGGCGAACGGCTGCACGACGAGCAACATGGTCAAGACCATGGATAACCATCGTTTCATGTGCGTTTCCTCCTGTGTCTTTGTTTGCAGACATCACAAACGTGGAACAAGGAGATTCGCCTCAAAGAACATACCAAAAAAAGGCCGCCTTCTCTGGAAGGGACCTTGGTCGTCGTTCAATCATAGAGTGTGGCACGATAGTCAGAGGCGCTGCGGTACGTCGTCGTCCGTCGCTCGGTCACGTCACGCGTCACATCGATGACGCGCCACTTTCCGTTCACGAACACCTCGTTCCACGCATGATACCCGTCGACCCCTTTCGCCGTCCCCATCACGAGACGGGTCGGGATGCCTTGGGCACGAAGGAGCGCGGCATTCAAGGACGCGAAGTCATAGCAGATCCCCCGTTTCGTCCGAAGCGTGTCGGCGTTATTCGGTAGATAAGTCGATGAGAGCTTCATGATCTTCTTGTCGTCATAGTCAACGAGTCGGTTGACATGACGGCTCGTCACGAGCGTTTGCGTCGAAGTGGAGTAAGATGAACGTGACAACGACGAGGCGAGACGCGACGTCGCAGAATCGATGGAGACATTTTGGGTGGAGTGGAGATACGGCGCCGTCGAATGGACGAGGCGGACCGTTTTCTGAAGGCGGTAGACACGTTTATAGCGTTCCCCGTTCGATGACTGGTAAAGCGTGAATGTATAATCCCCGTTCCCATAGTTGACGTTGAAATAATTCTTCCCTTTATAGACATCGTAAGTACGGACCTGCTTGCCTTGTCGCACCTCGAACTTAAATGACCCTTTGTCCTGGTTCGAAATGTACACGTCGACTTTCCCCGTCCGTGTATCGACACGCGCGCTCGCCGCATCTGCGGCGGCAGGTCGCACCACAATCAGTGCGAACAACAATACCAACATCCCTGCGAAGAATTTCTTCACGAGACGAACCTCCTTTGGAAACTGGCTGCCATTTTACAGGCCCTGTAGCTTTGCGTCACTAGCTTTCGCGTAGTTTTGCCATTATCAGTGAAGTCTTACGCCTCAACCTTAGCATAAGGGATGCGTGGACGATGTCTGATTTTTAAATTTTATGGGAATGAATGTGCCGAAATGAATGCGCAAAACCCCTCGTCGTACGTGACGTGAGAGGATCTAGCGGAATCTGTCAAGAACAGACAGATGATATTATTTCGAACGGAATGACAGTTGCTTCGTGAACGGGAAACGGCGACGGATTTGTTGCTTCACAAATCGTGACAAGACGACAATCGAATTCAAGACAAAACCGAGGGTCGGAAGCGCCAGCAACAATAAGACGTAAAAGAGAACATCGTTCAATGGACACAGCTCCTTCGTATGAGGTAGGGAGTATGATCATCTACATTTAAATAGCGTGGAAATCGTAAGTCATTTGATGGGTTACAATTCAATCCATACCTTTATCTACCATTAGTGTAACCTTATTGTAACAAACATTCCGTTTCTTTTTACTAAAAAAGGGGAATTAATTGTGTCTGCTTTAGGTCTTTCGTTCGACAGGAAGTGACAATTCGCCTACATACAGAAGACGAACTCGCTCGAGTCCGTCCGATGATCGATTATGTAATGGATTGCATGCTGCCTAAATTATGACCCCTGAGTCATTCAAACTCTATCTTTTGACCGAGTCTGCTGTCGCTCCGACCATTTTTTCACGACCCACCCGTTACGCAGGTAACGAAAAATCAGCCAAATCAGCAGAATTGGAATGAATAGGCTCGTGACGGCACCGATGACAATCGACCCGACAGCAAGGAGCACCAGGAGGACATCCATCGACATAAACCATTCCATTAGGGTCGCGCCTCATTAAAACGCATCCCATTTCACGTCCGGTCGATGTTGATTTTTTCGGTCTTGTGGATACGGAATCCCTTGAAGCGACAGCCCGTCGAGCACCTTATACAGCTCACGTTTTTGAGCCAACGTTAGTTCTCTCGAATGGAGGGAACTAAAGTAAATCGTCTTCAGACGTCCCCAGTACTTCGGATGGTTCGGGACCCACCATATCCTCTTCATATCAGTATATAAATCGTAAAACTCTTCTTCCGTAATGTTTCGATGTTTTAGGCGCTTCTCCCATTTCTTGATTCGTAAAGCGAAGGAGATTTGAAGCGGGACGCTAATCAAGATAGTTAAGAATATTAATGGAATGATTAACATCATATTCCCTGTGACGATTAATAACAGTACAACTGCAAGTACACCAACACCAAACATCTTTCGCATGAGATTCTCTCCTTTCGTTTATTCTCGCTTATGTAGAAGTTCTGTCGACTGTGACGAACGTCTCGAAGAAACGCTCCCGTCCTTGCGCATCGTAGACATATGGCGACGTAAACTCTTCTCGCCACTGAGAATCGCCACGAGGCTCTGTGACATCTAACCCCAAGAGCTCATCGAGTTGTTGCCGGTTGACGTCAACCGTATAATTTTCATTATAAGAAGGTAAGTAAATCCGAATCGATTTCATTTCTGGGAAGTAGCGAAGGACCCCGACCGTTTCACCCACTAAGATTTCATTTCGACGAGAAATCGCCACTGCATAATCGGTCGGGTTGAATGATGTATTCGGGTGCTCCTCCAAATACTCATCAAATGAAGCGTAATATTCGATATTTGCCACACCATCTTTTAAGTCTATGGTTTTCATAAAATCTGAGCCATCGATTTCTCCGATGTACGTGGTGAAGGCATCCTTCGTCAGTTCGATAGGTTGGTTCTTCGTTTTTTCCTCATTCTCTTGTTGTTTCTTCTCTAAATCTGCCATCACTTTTTCAAACTGTTGCTTCGGATCGTTTTCTTCCACTTTTTCTTCGCCACATCCGACGAGTAGTGAAGTTAAAATCATGACACCGGCCATCATTTGAAAGTTACGTCTTTTCGACTCCACACGAATCATTTCGTCTCCTCTTTTCATTAAATTGTTCATTCGCCTCATTTGAATGTTCGGCACAGTCTCAAAGTGTCTGAGATTCATCTTGATCTAACAGTCAATCTAGTGTTGATTGCGTGACCGTTTCACCCAAATGAATTTTCTTTCGATGAAACCGGTTCTCCTAACAAAATAATGAATAGGCCTATAAAAAACATACTATATTCTAAAAAAGCTTTAAAATCATTTTTATATTTTTAAGGGAACTAGATTTTAAATTTTGGAAATGTATGTATTAAATCAATCATCTAGGTCCCCACCTGATGTATACAAAAAAGAAGTCCATACATTTGGACACATCATTCATCTCAACATGTATGGACCTTTTTGATTCATTGTCGTGTATCGAGCGAGAGATCAACTGAAAGATCGAGATTCGAATAAAAGAAATCCTCTTTTCCAATTCGTTTAGTACCTCTCGCCAATAGCGCATTACCTAATTCGTCGTATCGGTGTTTGCTAGCATGATCTAACACCATTTCTAGTTGTTCTATACAAAAGGCGTAAAACTGTCCTGCTTCAGGCGACCCTTTTTTGTAGATTGAATTCGAAATATTTTTAAGGGCATCACGATAGTTTTGTTCAATCATCGGATCGTTGAAAGCATAGATTTCTGAACCTTTATAGTACATGGTGAAGTAGATTCCCTTGCGCTCTTCATGAACAGTCATTCCAATGGAAGGATTCTTCGATTTTGATGATTGATATTCAAACACCGTTTGCTCGTAGTGTCTGTCTTGAACAAACATCGGCTGATCCGGATATTCCGGATGCTTGAATCGATTCAAATTTTTGACGATTTGTTCGTACGATTGAAAGCTTTGACTGTACTCCACTAGAGAAGATTTTAAAGAAGTCGCAGGGACATATCCCTTCTTCGAACCATCCATCACCTTTGTCCAAGAACCCATTTTCTGAAGAACAATCAATTTTTTATTTTTTGACAATGTCGAGATTGTCTTGGATGACTGATTCCGTCCCGACTTCAACTTGACTGTTTTTGCAGTCCACACTGATTCAAATGTAGATGTTTTCTTCAAATGTTTGACTGGTACATACCCTTTTACTTTTCCGACTTTCACATTGGCCCAAGATGATTGAACAGATATGACAGATACGACTTCATGAAGCCCCATACGTTTTAACGATTTGGATTTGGTATGCTTTGATTGATATACATGCGTCTTTTGAATCGTCACATAGGATGTACTGCCATTTTGAGCACTCACTTGCATGTTCGGATAGGAAACGAGTAATCCAATCGCAAGAACGAATGTGAGTACGCCACATAATAATCGTGTTGTTCTCTTATGCACTTTAATTCCCTCAATGTTCGACCTTTGCATCACCAAATCACTTAACGGTTACCTGAATTTTTATATTCCCTGCATGAAACACATCCGGTTTCTCGAAACGAACTTCAGCATCCAACTCAATGGTTGCTGTCCCTTTTTGTTTGGCGATGAACCCTAAACGGCGCTCGTCCCACTCAATCACAGCGTTTTTCTTGAGAAAGGCATAAGGCGTATACAAGTAATCACCTTTAACACTAGCATCATATCGGCCAACGCCAATTTTCTCTCCGACTTTCATCGTAATCTTCGTAGGACCTAAAAGCTGTTGCCCTTTAACGCCTACCCAATACTTTGGATTTCCGGCTACATAACGATCATCTTTCCCCGTGCCATCCCCTACACGAACCAACTTTCCATTTTTCATTTTCAACTGATGCATGACGATGGACCGGCGCATGACGTACAACGTGTCATTCTTGATGATGGCATTTCCAAAATAATCGCCCGGTGATGAAGCTAATAGTCGAATTTTTTTACCATCGGGTGATCCGATCGTGATCGGCGCCATGACATTTTCTGTATCAATTCCGTGATACTTTCCTAGCACGACTTTGTCATATCCGCCAAGTTTTCCGGACGTGAGGAATTTCATCTTCATCACTTCTAAATATTCTCGCTTATAAATGACGTTCCATTTTCCGTTTTTCCATTCGTACGCTTTGATTAAATAATCATCCGCCATATTGGTTTTTGTATCTCGATTAAACAAAACGACAACTTCTTTCATTTTCGATTGATTCATTTGAGCAATCTCGTGAGAATGATAGCGATACCCATCCTGTGTTGATTTTTGAAGTTGTTGAAGCAATGTCTCCGTATGACTTGCTGCTTCGACAGGTGATCCCGCCATGATTGTGAAAAGAATAATGGCAAATAACAATTTTTTCATGTTCAGCTCTCCATTCGCTCACTTTAAAATTGAAATCGATTTATTTTATCAAGATTCCTTTGTAAAAAACTGTTCACTTCCTAACGATTTGGTAATTTGTTTTTTAAATTTGGAACAAAATATAATAAAGGCTATGATTATTTGCTTAGGATTGCAATTAATCATAGCCTTTATGACGGATAGATTTACTTTTTTATAATATATATGTGCCATGGTTCCTTACATAAACATTCATCAGACTCAAATTTATATGAGCTGTAATGCAATTTGAGCTGCACCTAACACGCCCAGTCCAATTAAAATCCATCGACTCTGTTTGAATCGCATTTCATTCTGCTTAGCGAGTGCCTCGTTGTCTTCTTTCAACTGAATTAACGTAGCTTCAGTCGAGGCCTTCACGTCATCAAGTAATTGTTGCCGCATCACGACATCACTCTCAGCCCGCGTTTTCATCTCTTCCGCACTCGTTTGTTCCCACGCAAGGCGTGACGCATTACTGTCGGCAACGGCTTGGAGGAGCTCTTGTTTCGTCGCTTCACGTAACGCATCTTGTTGCTGTTCTAATTTTTGAATGGTCGCATTCAGTTCATCGACTTGCCGCGACAGTTCTCCTTGTCCAGTTTGAAAATGAAGTCGTTGTGCCTCGTTCGCAGCATGGAAAGCAGTCGACTGTTTGGCAAAATCGTCTTTCATTTCATTTAGTGCACGTAGCCAGTTGTTGTATACCTGTTCTAACTTTTCAAATCGTGTATCGACGTATTCCATCGTCGTTTTTTGCTGTACTTGTAAATCTTGCATCTGACTCTCGGCATTGCTCATATGATTCGCAACCAGCTGTTCAGTCGAGGAAACCGATGATGCCAACGCATGTTTCATCTGCTCGATTTCTGTCGTGAAATGACCATAGAAATCGCGGAAATACGACCGCACCTGTTCGTCTAGCTCCTCGACACGTTCAACCGATCTCGTGCTATCTGAATGAACGACCTGCTTCAAATTTTGAATGCTCGAAGATAGATAGAGTTGGTCCTCTTCAAGTTTTGCTTTTAAGTCATCCACTTCTTGTTGAATCATTAGGATGGTTTGTTTCAACTGCGTATCGAGGTCGTTTAAGAAGACCTCTTGATTTAATTGTCGCAGGGACGACAATGCTTGTTCATAAAGCGTGTCTTCCGCTGCCATGGCTTGTTTCATTTCCATTCGGACACCCCAATGCTTGTATAATCTCCTCGGCATCTCGTCCGAGCGTGTATAAATAAAGTCCAGCGCTGTAACGTTCTTGAATATCGTCAGACGTTGCTTGTCGTAATAACTCTTGCTGACGTTTCGCGAAGTGCTCAATGAAGAAACTTCGGTATTGTTGTGCGTGGACCAAATCTTCTTGCCAACGTTCTTTCGTACTCGTCAATCGTTCTTGCAGTTGAATCACGCTTTGCTCAGCTTCATTCAATTCGGCCTTGAGCATATCCATCTCATGCGTGTAACGAATATCCAAGCGCACTCGATCACTCGAAAACGTTTCGGATATATCCTGTAATTGCTTATAGATGTGTTTCGCATCGTCGTAAACTAACTTACTTAGTCGCAATGCCTCCTCAAGGAGGTATTTTTTCATCCAATTCATCTGTGCCTCATAATTCTTTTGGGACAAATAACGATCTACTTTCGAGTCATCCCATGCAAAAAATTGAATCTCTCCCGGATGTGTCACTTGTAATCGAGTAGAATCGACATAATCGAGTTCAAAATAAATTGTATTCAACAACTCATTTATCGTCTTCACGTCTTCATCCAATGACTTTTCCAGCATCGAAATCGCTTGTGAAAAAGCAGTGTTCAACGCCGTTCTCGATTTAGCGTGCTGTGCTTGTATCAATGCAACATCAATCAACACTTCTTTTGGTTCACGATAATGAATCACTTCGTGTACCATTTTAAAGTGATCTATTTTGGAAACTAACTCTATCGCTTGGTTTCCAAAATCACCAACTTGGTCTTCAATCTTTTCCTTTAGCTTTTCCATCCGCTTATTCAATCCAGCGAGTTCACGTTCTGCCACATCTAAATCTTCTGTGATGTGGCGAATCTCTTCATCACTCTGACGCACCACTTCTGCATAGTATCCCGTCAAAAAACTAAAAGAAACGTGCCGATAATCAGTCTGTTCAATCCGGGCTCGTAACTCATTCAAAATCGACTGGGCTATCTCACGCGCGTCCGGTTCAAGGCGATGCATACTGGCACCAATTTCGACAGGATATACTGTACCAGGCGGTCGACCCAGGATGTCACCAATTTCACGATGATAGTAGGCGCGGAGGTCTGATTCATTTGAAATGGATTTGTCCCTTAATCGTCGTTTGACCGATTCTGGTGAGTAGGAACGAGTCAGGACGACATAAAAGTTATCCGGATAGTCATACCAATGTTGCAAATGCGTCATGCCGATATCTCGAAGGAACGTCAGGTCACCTGCCCCATTGACGATGAGACAGATATGCGATCGAGGAATCCAATGATTGACGCAACGTTCGACATGACGAAGTTCGCGTTCCTCGGCTGACTCAATCCCCGGAAGATCAAGCAGTTCGATGGCAACGTCTGCTTGTTCAAAGTAAGACTTCGGCAAGGCGATGCGCACAGGAGCGAGCGAATCGATTCGCCCCGCCTCGACATCGACCCGAAGTGCGGATAATCGTTCTTCCAATATGTCTGTCGACTGAATCACTTCGGGTTGTTGATTCGGCAAGGTGAGCACGTAGTCTTCTGTCGCAGACACACTATAACTCGTGACAGTCACTGTCGCAGATTGACCGATCTCCCGTTTCCCTCGCAAAAATGACGAGATTTCGTCAATCGCCTCTTCTTTCACACCGAGTAAATTCAAGATGAGTGTCGTTTTCCCGACCTGTGTCGGGCCGTACACCGATAGGACGACCTTCTCTTGATCCGGTGTCACATCTTCAGCATCATATAGTTGAAATCGGCTCATAAAATCGTGCTTGGCGTCAAACGCCCATTCGTACCGATTCTGTTCGAATTCAATAAATAGCTCCCGCATTGCGGAACGCCTCTTCCCGGAGCTTGCCACACTCGTTCTTCAATCGATTCACGCGTACCTCAACTTCTTCGTACAGACCAGAATTCACGTCATCCTGCCGACGGGCATGGTAGGCGTGCGTCAATTTGGCTCGCATTTCATCCATGACACTATTGACGAGGGCGAGTGTGGACTCCCGCTGATAATCAGCTGTCGCTTGAAGTACTTGATTCGCATAATCGTTACGCTCGAACTTAAATTTCTCAAGCTTTTCCGAACCTCGTTTAACGGCGAGTGCAGCGACCACTCCACTAACCCCAACTGCCGCAATACCTGTCGCCATACTTGCCGTTACCCCTAGAGCTTCAAGAGCTCCTACAACGGCTCCAAAACTGTTGAAATTCCCGTCGAGCGCATCGACACCAAAGAAGACGGCTGTCCCCGTCACCATGCGATTGGCATCAAGGACGAGTCCTGAGTACTCTTGATGAAACCCTTCCATGTCACCGATTTTAGCTTTGAGTGTCTCATATTCCTCAATCCCATCGATGACGAGATTCACATCTCCTTCTCTTCCTTTCGTCAAGATCAGGTGTTGTACAATCGTTCCAGCAATCACCGGGAGTTGTTGGGTGTGGTGGTCACCGAGTGAAACATCAAGAACAGTCGGATCTAAATAGCGATCGACCTCTGTCAACGTTACACTAAACGCTTCCTGCATCGTGTCCGTGGTCGTTGCTGCGATTTCGAGTTCAGGCTGTTTCGGAACGAGCTCATTTGTTTTCGGTTCCATGAAACTGAGAGCCGGTTTCGACGCCGTCTGCTCAATCTGTTTTAACTGAGACATATGCGGCTTATAGAGACTAAGATGTTTCCGTGTCATCGTTTCAATCGACTCCATCATCAAGATGTCCAATACACGTGGATTTTCAGTCGTATAGACCCGTTGAATAGATTCAAGCAACTCGTATCTTTCATTAAACGTCATATCTTTTTTGAAAGAAGCTCGCGCTTTATCCCATAACGTATGCTTTTCTTGCTTAATACTCTCCGTGACTTCATTCCTGCAACGTTGAACATGTGTCCCTAAACGTCCTTTTAACATTTCGTCTAACTCTTTAATGTATGTATCACGAGCCTTATCAAATAAACGTTGCATCGTCCGCAACTTGCGCTGATCATTCTTTCGGTCCGATTGTGCGATCAGTACATGCTCCAGTTTCACGAGTTCACGTGTTAGCGCCTCACCAATCATCATGAGTTTCTTGTGATGGAGTTGGAATGAATCTTGAGTGAATTGACTGTTGGACTTGAGCAATCGTTCCATTTCTTGTGGGACATTTTCGATGTCCGTATCGGCTAAAATGATTTGTGACTCGTCTGCCATACTGAACTTTTGGAACAAGTTTTGAGAAATCATCGTTCTTTTCTCTTCTGTCAACTCGCTCGCATGTGTGAGGACGAACCCAGGTGCTTTGTCTTTATACGTCGAAGCAACTTGTTGCAACAACATCTCTTGATCCATTTGGGCGAGTCGAGCATGGTTCAAGACAAGAATCATCCCCGTCGAGCATTTCAAGAAAATATCAAGAAACTTTTGCGAATCCGAACGAGTGCTCCGTTCGAATCCCGGTAATAAAGCGAGCGTCAAATGCCCGAGCACGTGGTTGTTCGGTAAAATGATTTCGAACCAAAGCATGTCGCCACTTGGATTTTGTATGCCGGTATTGAGTTGTTCTTTTGTGATTGATTCATCTTGCAATTCAAAACTTCCCGTCGCTGTCTTGATCGCGCGGGTCAATCGATAAGTGATTGTCGTTGCGTTCGCGTCAGATGAGAGAAGCACTGGACGTTTTTCTCCAACTCCGACTTCTGACAACAAGAGGTCGTCCGGTAAATCGAGCATTCGTTTGACAACGAGTGTTTTGCCGGCACTTTGTAAGCCGGCTACACTGACGATATGACGGTTAGAGAATAGGTTTAACACGTTTAAATCTTTGTATAGCCCTTCAATCGTCGTCGTGTCGAGGTTGAGTCGATTCGCTTTTGCAATCAATTCGTGAAGTTCATGTAGCATCGTCTGCATTGTGAACTCTTGTTTAAAATCAATCAAGTGGCCCATTTTTTCGTCTCCTTTGTCGAATCATAAAATGTGTTGTTCATGCACAACACGAATTCGATTTCATATGTATAACTTCAAAAAGCGCGTCCTCTAAACAAGTGAGAGACCGCGCATCAGATCCGTTCGTCTTTATCCGATCATGCAATTATTTTCGTTCAGACTCTTTGCGAATCGTTCCGATTTTTTTATCGCTTCGTGTATCTCTTCCATCTGAGTTTCGAATTGTTCCCGGAGGCAGACCGTGTTTTTTCTCAAATGTGCCGACCGTGCAGTCACTTCTCGTTTTGCGCGCCATGTTCTCACTCCTCATCCTTCATTACTTGTTTCATTTTAATACAAAATCTAACAATTGAAGATAATATTTTTTCTTTTTTATGGAAATGAATTGAGGTTTTTTAATCTTCGTTCTATTAGAATGCTCAAACAGTCATTAAATTGTGATTTTATATAGTAGAAACAATAATGTTCTATTAACAGTTCATTCTTCTAATTTCTTAACCAAAGAACAATTGCACACACTACGCTTACGTAACTTATTTGAATTCGACAATATACACGGTTTTCCCCCCCAAAAAAAAGGCTGACCTTATGTCAAACCTTTTGTAAGAAATATTCAAAACGCTCAATTCAAAGAAATTTCGTTAACTTCTCAATTTTTTCAATCGTATCTTTTTGATGGGCTTTGATTGCAAATTTTAGTAAATCATTGATCGCTTGATGTTGATCATGAAGTTGATTCGCCACCATATAAATTTTAATATTCTGTAACACATCCTCATCCAAAATAGATTCTAAACCGTTTGAAAAATCATTTACTTTTTTATGTTTTTTCGGCGTTGTTGCAATTGGTTCCCGTTCAAACTTATCGTTCTCTTGAACTATATCGATATATCGCTTTCCATCAACTGTGACAAATTTTAGCGGCGGATTATTTCCAACATTATTTCTTATATTACGTTCTAATGTTTGCATGAATGAATTTGACGGATTGATAGCTTTACTAGGACGCAATAATTTTTTATTTAATGCTTCCTCTACAATTTCTTGAGAAGTCATCATGCGCTTTTTTTCTTTAATCAGTATAGCCGCAGCCTGTTGGATACTATATGTTTCTATATTATTATTCACAATCAACCTCTCCCTCGCTAAATAAGATGAGAGACACTCAAGCCTGCTCTCATTTACTTTTTACTTTATTATATACGATTTAAGCACATCGACCACTTGCTCGAATCTGACCTCTCCCTTTGAGGCGAATAAACATCGGCGTTCTCTCATGACTGGATACTTTCTTTAAAGTCGTGAAAATCGTGCATTTCCGAAGATGCGATGCAGTATTCGAATGATTTATGCCTTTCAATATACAAATTACCATTTTTTTGAACACCTCTAAACTTCCTGCCCCGTTTCGTTCACTGTATCGATCCCAGGCTTCTTGTAAAGTAAGAAGTTCATTCCGAACACAGGTGGCTGTAAAATGAACTTTTCCATATCCATTTCTGCACTTGTCATAAACATAGTCTTGGTCCGAGAGATTTGAGACGAAAGAACCCCATAGGTTGATTTCAACTTCCTTGGCAGGGGAACAACGTCTAACAACGCTCAACCATTCTTCAGATCCCGGTAAAATTTTCGCCACTGTGTTATCATCGCTTCTATTCATATATCGTAACGCCTCTATAAATTTTAATTTACAAATATAAGAATATATATCTGAAATTTAAAAAAGCAGACTAGATGTAAATCATCTAGTCTGCCGCTTGTTTATTATAGTGAAGTTACTTGGCTGCGATAGTGTCGCTCCGCTAGTGGGGCAATATCTGCACTCGTTAAAAAGTTGTTTTTTGGAAGATCATATTCATACTGATGTTGATTGTAAATCACCTCATGCAACTGTACATCCGATAATCCCTCTGAGATGTTAGGAAACTCAAAACCAGCTTCAGAAATAATCTCTTCAATCAAAAAATCGAGACGCTCTTTGCCAGCTTCTGTGATTACATATTCACCTTCTGCTAAACGTTTGAGAAGGTGGTCCATAGTCAATTTCGACAAGCTCCCATCAATCAAAGCGCGTGTATCATTTGTTTGACGATCTTTTAAAGTTTTCCAAACCTGAAGATTCTTGGTCAGACGGTTTGTCAACTTTTCATTCGTCACTGGATTTGCGTCTACTTCATCAATAGCTTTCGCCTCGCGCAAAATAAGATAGTGAATTTGTGCTGTCATAAACAGTTCATTCTTCATAGATTCTGTCCCCTTTTCAGATGAATTAATTGCCAACAAATTCAATTATATACAAGTGTTAATCGTTAAGGAGGATGTTTTTTGAAATATAGATAAGTGTTTCGAATATACCTTACTTTAGTTTCGGAACAATTCTACAAATCATAATGCTCCATATACCAGTCCGCTAAATCATTGAAAGTATCATATGAAAGAAGGAGATTATCAGAATAAGGTTCCAATACTCTGAAACCTTTATTCCATGCAATAAGGTTTATCAAAATCTCATCCATGTCGTCCAAGATTCCGACAGCATCTAGAGCGATAAGAGACAATTGTTCAATATAGTCGTACCCTAGATTTGTGAGACAAAGTTCACCACTCTCTAACTGTGCAATTCTACCTTCACGCTTTTCATAATGTATTATCTCGAAGAGCATAGATCTCACTTTGTCAATCCGATCTTCCACAAGATAGGAAGCGTACTGCAATTCCATCTCCAATTCTTGATATATTTCTCTAATTGACATCTCACATTTTGTTAGACGATTGTAAACAAGATAGCGAAGTTGATAGTAAACTCTACACGCCTTCTCACGATTAATAAAGGCACTTACTGTTTCATTGAGCACTTCGATCTCTTCAAAAGAAAAAGAATGGTTCATCAAAAGTTCTTCTGGCGTACATTCGTTATGAACGTCACTTACGCTCTCTTCATTCTGACTATCAAAGTTAAATATATTTGTATTCATGCTACTTTTTAGTGTGTCCCAACTTTCAAGTTCACTTTCATCAGGCCATTCAAAAGTGGATTCTTCACTATTACCCAATTGTTCCTGCGATAAATCTGTCTCAGTGACATCATCTTCCCAAATTAAACGTCCCCACTCTTTTACCATAATCAGGTCGAGCATCTCATCTGATATAATCTGATGGTCACGTTCCCAGTCATATAACACACTCTGCATTTCAAGCTCACTATCTCCATCCAATGTGACTTGAAGCGTTTCAAAAAATCCTTCCATGACACTATCAATGGCTCTAGAATCACACATATCAAGCTCGAGTTTTTCTTTAAAAGATAACTGTACCCCGTACTCTTTCATCTGATTGAACACTGTAAAAAGCGGGTCTTCTAAGTTTCCTGATGTCACGAGCACTTCTTGTATCCGATTTAACGGTTCACCGAGAACATGAGACAGTTCGAAATAAGTCGTAACTCCCTCACGATACAACACATAAATTGCTGCTGCGACTTGAAAGAACATCTCTTCTGGGATTGGTTCATTTAACTTTGGTGCCATCTTAACGCCTCCTAGATTTTCAAATAGAGTGGAATAAGCAGACCGATTTAGTTATCAAAGAACGCCTTATAAACCGAGACCCATTACTTCACTAAGATACCCCTCCTTCTTCTTCCAAAAAAATCATATCATAACCAGTGATAAAAATCAAAGATTAATCTTAAATCACAACAATATAATGATTAATCATTAATCACATCATTTGTGTTATGATGTGATTTTACCAACTCGAAAGTCGATATACTCTTCTTGCATGAGTTCCCAGTCGACAGAGAACTATACATATCGTTTCTATATCCGTAATTGTCTCCAGAAAAGACTAAGCGACTTGAATCCTGTCGAATATAGGACTCAAGCCGCCTAGGTCAATTTTCATTATTCGCCCTGTCCACTTGACGGGTAGCAGTTCATTTTCAATATCCCTTCATCTTTAACTTTACAACAACGTGATACCATACCCGACAAGTCCGAGTAGGCCGACCCCTGTCATTGCAATCCCCGAGATCCGCGTGACTTGGTTTGGTCTAGGATGTCGGAGAAAAAAGATACCAACCCCGATGACGACTAGCGCCAAGAATACGATTAGAATCGTTAAGATGCCCTGCATGGATATCCCTCCTTACGCACGCATGTAGTAAATTTTTGCGTTTTTCATCTCAGTCGAGAGCTGGATGATTTGTCGTGCTACATTTCCGTATACCCCGGCTGCAGCAAGTGCTGTCGTCAACGTACCACTCCCAGCTGTCGGAAGGGAGAGGACAAGCGCGATTCCTGATAGTAGCACCGTTATTGAGGCCCCACCAAGAATGAGTAGCTCGAGGTTATTGATCTTGTCGACCGATTGCTTAAACTGATTTAAATTTGATTTTGTGCTTGATTTATATGTGACGGTCTTCGCATTCTTTTGAATCACCGAGTCCCCTTTTGGCATCGTGATGTTCCACTTCTCGGGACTGCTGTGGGTAATTGTATATTCATAGTTACTAAACGTATTTTCTCCCGTAGTTGCGGCACGTGCGAGTGCGACTGGTTGATTCGACGAAGCCGCTTCGAGTTGAATCGTGACTGGTTCTTTTCCGTTGACGACGACCGTTACCGTGTTATCAAGTTTATCAAACGTCGCAACGGTTTCAACTTCGTTCTCTAGCGAACGAACGACACGCTTTGTGTCCGTCTCCTCGATTATTTCCGTTTGGGGCACAGTCCCTTCTTGCATCGATACAGGTTGCTCATTCTCTGCCGCATGACCGGTCCCGACGGATAATGTAGAAGTGAGTAGGATTCCAGTCAATGGGATGATGAATCGTTTTGACATCGTCTCATCCTTTCCATTTTTTGATGGGTTGAAGATGCCTCTACCTTACGCCCCTCCTAAACAGAGTGGAACCCTATACAAAATTCGACTCCGTATTTTATGACAGATGAAACGGATTAGTCATCTATTCCTTTAGGACAATGTCACAAAATCGGACAAAAATTGGATTGTCTGGAGTTTGATTCATCGAATCGTCATCTTGTCGTACACAAAGCGTCTTCAAACTGACATATGCATCGCAACAAAATAATAAAACAGCTAGAATCGACGTATGGTCGACTCTAGCTTAAATGATGAATCCTATCCTACCTCGACACCTTAACCGTCTTCACCGTCGACCCGTATTTGTTCTTGCTCGTCACCTTGATCGGCGTCCCGACTTTTTGCTTATTGATCGAGAACGAGTAATTTCCTTTCGCGTCGGCCGTTCGCTTATACGACTTCTTCCCAATCGTCATCGTGACGGTCGCCCCTTTCTCGGTCTTGCCACTCACTTTCGTCGAACGGACCGAAACGCGATTGACCGACAATACCGGTAGCAAGTGACTGGAGGATACCTTCAACTGATAGGTCCCGGTGTGCGAGGTGCCCATACCGCCTTGCACGTAGACAAAGTAGTCCCCTTTTGGAAGAACCACCGATTCGTCATAGCGTCCCGGTTCAATGGACGAGCTGTATAGATAAGTCGACAATACCTGATCGCCTCGAAGGTTCTTCACCGTCAAGCTCGCGGCACGATCGATGAAGGACAGCAATTCCACCCGGACCCGACTTTCTTTCGGTAACGACAGTTTGTACACATCAATCGAATCGTTCCACGAAATCAGCCCGGTACGTGATGTATAGAACGGGAACCTTTCCGCTTCGACCGACCCATTGTTCGGCTCTCGCTCTTGATTCTTCGCAGGTTTGAACGAACTGAGAATCTCATAGACACCCGTATTCGACCGATACGTCAAATCGTATACGTTCAGGTAATAGATGCCGGGTTCCAAGTCGAACACCATCTTCTGTTTCCCCGGATTGTTCATCGATCCCGATACTGATTTTTGATAAATCGACGTGTTCATCTCATCTATTAATTCGAAGTAGACCTGTTGCGAGACAAAGCTCGTCAACTCCAATTGAAGTTGACCCGCTTGTTTCAGTTCGATCCGATACACATCGCTCCGATCTTGCAACGTCAAATGACCTGTTATCGTTTTTTGAAGCGGCAACGGTTGAGCCAAGAGCGTACCGTCGTTCGGCTCCATGTCATCAGTCGTCACTGGATTAAAATCTGTCAGAATCGCGTATTTACCAAGAGCATAACTGAACTGAAGTCGATACGTGCCTTGATTCAAATCAAGCGTCTTGTGATAACGTGCCGGGGAATACTGACTTCCGCGAACCCATTCATACACGACGGAACGATTGTTTTCATCGACCACGGTCACTAACGTATTTGCCATCTCGAGCGTCAAATCCAGTGTCAATTTCCCGTTTTGAGGTAACGTCACCTCGAAGGTCTGGTTCGCCTCCCCCTTCACGAGCTCGCCTTCTAGTACTTCTCCGAAGACTAAATCATGTGTCGTCGTTTCAGCAGCTATAGGTGTGATCGCCATCGCCCCTTGAATCCAAATCAATAACAGACAAACGAATACAATACGCTTCATCGCTTTTCCCCCTGACGTCATAGAGAAAGACTGACTAGTTCGTCAGTCTTTCTACTTTAATTCATAACTACTACATTCAGAATATCCAAGATATAAACATTGTCGGTTTTAACCCTACCCTTAATCGATCTTTAAGCGATGCAACTGAATCAACGAATTCCATTTGTCATAATCATCTGTATAGTAGTCATTTGTTATAGTTGTCCAATACAGAGCACCGTTACGATATATGACGTCTTCATCCATAGGCAATCTTGCTTTCGGTACATCAATTATTTTTGTCAACTCGTCCCCAAACGTCGAAAAGATTTGTAACTTCGTACGACTGAATTGACTATCATTAAACTCTTCCCACATCACGATGTATCGACCGTCATCTGTTGAAATAATTTTTGGGTATGCAGCATCTAAAGTGCCTTTATAGTTTGTCACCCATTTAACATTCCTGTCTAATGTGTCTTCATCTAAAAAATATCTTCCTGGGCCTGTGCTTGGTTGATTTCCGATGATTTTACGCATTTCACCTTTTACAAGAAATAAATCATCTATATTCGAAGTTTCCAAATAGCTACTTACATCAGTTTTAAAGAACTGTAAAAAAAGATTCCTTGACTCGTTTCGACGGGACATGGCCGGGGAAGCCGACAACGTCTTCTCTGATGCGCCTAGAAGGGCATATCCGCCTCTTCCTTCCGCAATTCCTCCAAGTTGTGAAAACGTATAATTATATCCATATGCCCAGTCTTCACCTTCTCTAAAGTGAAATGGTGTGAAGTCAAATAATTCTAAATCAACAAGATGATTGATTTCAAATCCTCTTGAATATGCATCTCCTTGATCTACAAATACAGTGTTACCATCTTTCAATGGCAGTATTTGTTGATTAAATGAATGACTGACGTAAGGCTTTTGGTAGGTGATTGGTGTCATAGTCTTCGCATCTGCATACACGACTTATGAGGATTGGTGATTGAATCCATCTTCATGAGCGAACATTTGTCTAGCGAAATGGGCAATTAGCACATCCTTTTGATATACGATTCGCGCATTACCTGAATTAAAAGGTGCTTTCGTGTCTAATTCTTTTCCATTCCAAGATATCGAGTCCATTCGTTTTCCATCTGAATCGTATTTTGTAATCATGATGCTCGATGACAGATGATCTTGTTCGTCTAAATACCTTCCCCACAGAATGTAATAGTTTCCTAAGGGATCGAGCGTGATATCTCCAAACTTGATCCATTCTTTTTTAAAAGTAATACGCTTTTTTACCTTTAAAAAACGATCATATACAACGAGACGAACATCTTTGTCTGTTTCATAGGCAACATGTGTCTGTTTATAATTATCTTTTAAGATTGCCGTACCACCACTCTTATCGCTAAAGGGCGATAGATAGTAATCTTCTAAATCAACAGTTCCTCCATAGAGATTTTTTGATTTAAGGACGGTAAATGTTTTTACGTTCGGTTTAAATATTCCGCTCTTCACTTCGACCTGTATCGATTGTTGTTGCCCTGTTGCTGACACTAACCGGATTGTCGTTTTTCCAATACGATGCCCCATCACGACGCCATTTTCATTCACGCTAGCAATGCGAGGTTCATCAGATGACCATTTTAACGCAACCTTTCGATGTGATGGCGTGATGTCATAGCCAACCATCATACCGTTCCCAACGAAGAGGTCAAACTTTTTCTTTTTCAATTGAATTGCTGTTTCAATTTCTGAATAAGGTAAATCTTTAGTTCCGTCCCCACTGTATTTTGCAATACAAATGTGCACAATAATGCAACGAAAAGTACAGAACTTTGCCAGCTGGGTTTTAGTGTTTCGACAACGCATGCGTGACGCGATAACTGTCACCTGTGAAGTTTAATATGTGAGCGTGATGGATGACGCGATCGACGAGTGCCGCCGTTAGGCGCGCGTCGCCAAAGATGCGATTCCACTGACTGAACTCAAGGTTGGATGTGATGATCAGGCTCTTTCTCTCGTACCAGTCGGTGATGAGATGGAACAGGAGTTCCGCAGATTCTTTTGTGAGAGGGATGTATCCCATCTCGTCCAAAATAATAAGGTCTGCCGATTCGAGACGTGAATGGAAGCTGCTCAGCTTTCCATCCCTCCAGGCCTTGTTGAGTTGCTCTACGAGCTCGGAGACCCGGAAGAACCTCACCTCATAACCTTTGTGACAAGCTTCTCTCCCGAGTCCGATGGCCAAGTGGGTCTTTCCCGTCCCCGGGGACCCTGTCAGAACGACGTTCTGTGAATGTTCGACGAAATTCAATGAGGTCAGTTCGTCCTTATCCAAATGCTTCGGGAAGTAGATGTGATTGCCCCAGCGATAGTCGTCGAGTGACTTGTTGTTGATGAATTTAGCCTTTTTGATAAACCGTTGCGCCTTCGCTTCTTCGCGGAGGCGCATTTCCATAGAGAAAAGCTCCATAAGAAATTTTTCAGGAGATTCCGTCGGAATCGATTCATAGATTTCGGCGACGTAGGCAAGGCGGAGCGACTTGCACATTTCTTTTAGGCTCATGCTGTGCCACCTTCTCCCCACGGCCGATTCAAGCTATCGTACTTGCTCCAGTCCACATCGTATGGATGGTCCTCAACCACGGCTGGGGCGTCGTCCTCGCTCAGTAGCTCGTACAGGCTTTCATTGATCTCTAGGATTGGATACAGCGCGAGCTTGGCTCGGATCCAGGCCAGTCGTTCCTGCCGGACAAGTAAGTTCGGCACGCCCAGGTACTCTTTGATTCTACCCGGCAGGTATTCGGAATAACGGGAGTGACCGAAGCTTCTCGGCTTCTTGTGCCAGGTGCTGATGATGTTTTCCCACGGGAGCGCACGTTTTGTCATCATGTAGGGTCGTTTTTCTTCGTAGAGGATTTCTCCATAAAGTGAGAGAATCTTCATCGAATCCCATCTTAGGATGGCGCGTACTTGCCCATGGCGAGACCCTGAAGGGATCAAGACTTTCGTCTTATCGATTGTTATTTCGCCGTACTTGTTCACCTTGAACAGTTCTACTTTGAAGACGGGGAAGTCTTCTTGCGGCAATCGCAATAGATGTCTCTGCTCTTCTTCGAACAGCTCACGGATCAGTACATGCTTTTCGTAATGCACTCGCTCCATGTCGTCCCGTAGGGAAACCGCGAGCTGTCGGTTCATCGAATCGTAATCATGCATGACAGGGGCCGGGACAAGAAAGTTGTATCGAACGTATCCCACCTTGTTCTCGACACTTCCTTTCTCGTTCCCGCTGTAAGGATTACAGCTTTGGACTTGGAACCCATAATGAGCCATGAACTGCAGGAAAGCATCTGTATAGATTGCCTCTTCTTTCGTCGTTCGCGGTTGGATGACAGCGGCGGGGAGATTATCGATTCTGAGCTGTTGCGGCACACCGCCGATTTCTTCAAAAAGCATTTTGAGTCCCGTCAGGAAACACTCTTGGTTTTCTGCGGGGAGGGCGACGGCTGCAGTGCGGTTGCTGAAGGGAAGACTCATGACGAGGCACTTCACATCGACCGCATGACTATCTTTGACGACTTCCATCGTCCCGAAATCCACCTGCGCCTCACCCGGAGGGTGCTGCAGTCGTTCATGCCTTGTGTCGTTTTCCTCTTCGCTCGTCATATGCCAGCTCTTGATGAAATTACAGACCGTCCGGTAAGAGCCCTCGAATCCGTTCGCCACCAGCGTTTCATAAATCTTTTTATTCGTTCGTCTCAACTTTTTCTGAAGCATCTGATCCTCGGTCAACCAATCCTCGACCATCTCGCCCCATTTCGTTCCGTACATCATGCCCCTCTTGGGGCGAATGGTTTCACTCGGTAATTGAGCTGAATCCGCGTATTTTTTTACCGTCCTCCAATTGAGGTCTAGATTTTTAGCGATTCGATTAATCGAATGTGATTTGTGGTTTCTGAGAAATTTGATACAATTGATATCGGACATTGCTAGCATTCCTTCCATCTCCTAACGTTCTTGTGTCGCAACTTAAACGTTAGGGTGAGATTATGATTGCTGGCAAGTCCTTTTTCTTTTCAAAAATAGGAGTGCAGAGTTGTGTACGTTTCCGTTGCACACTTCTGCACTCCTATTTTGCATTACACACCCACTCTGAGGTGTCCATTTTGATTTATTTAAGTAAAATGCAGGACGGACTCCAAGTCCTTCATTTGGAGAGTATGAATAATAAGATTCGTCTCGATTAATTGAAAGATTAGTTGTTCCTTCACGATCTGGACCGAGAATCCAATAAGAATCTGAATGCATCTCCCGATATGATTCATTTTTTATTTGTTTGGCTACCTTTCCAACGAGTAAATCCTGATGTTGAAACACGTAGCGCTCTATCTCATCAATTGAAAGAATAAACATACGATCGGTTACTCGTTCGCGATAAGCTAAATCTGAATTGAGCAGTACATCCCTTCCATGTTCGTCATTCACATAATAAGGTGCCTCTTCACCACTGTGATGAAATTGTTTATCTTCTTCATCAAGAATAACGTCACGAGTGACTTCCAGTATGGCTGATCGTTCACCTTCTGAAAAAGTAGTGGCTAAGAAGCCAGCTTCATGATCGTATGCAAGATGAGAAGGAATAACCGAATCTGCACGTGGGATTCCAGTTTTCCAAGAGATAACTTGTTCTGAACTATTCAGCCATTGCCGAATACTAGAATCAGCCCAACGGTTACTACCTGTTTCTCTTCGTTCATCACCTGTTTCTTGATCGGTTGAATCAAATGCTTTCCAATCTAAAATTTCATTAGAAAATAATAATGGATTTCCATCAGAATCAACATGAATAACGTCCCATATAAGTACTTGGCCATTTTTTTGTCCGAACTCAATCTTGTCACCAATTCTATAATTCGTGGCCTCAACGCTTATCGGTATACAGAACACGATAATCATTAGGATGAACCCAAACAGTTTCGTTCTCATTTGCTTCATCATCACTTCTCCTGTCAGTATAAATTTGAATAAAGGGAGATGGCTTTTCAGCACCCCCCTTTAGCAATCATTATTTCGTTACTTTCACCGTCTTCACAGACGACCCATACTTGTTCTTAGTCAAGATTTTAATACTCGTCCCAGCTTTTTGCTTACTGATGGCGAACGAATAGTTGCCTTTCGAATCAGCCTTACGCTTATAAGACTTCTTCCCAATCGTCATCGTGACGGTCGCCCCTTTTTCTGTCTTCCCACTCACCTTCGTTGATCGGGTTGTGACTTTGTTGATTGATAGTACAGGTAATAGATGATTAGATTTAATGATTAAGTCGTATACTCCCGTATCATCATTTCCAAAGTAGTCTTCAATTTGAAAATAATAGGTCCCCTTCGGCAATAGCAATGTCTTTAAAAACTGATGTGGATCCTTCACCGATCCATAAACGGTTTGGGATAGATATAATTCACCATCGGCACTATACACTCTCACCCTAACCTCTTCTGCAATAGATGTAGTCAAATCGATGGTAACTTGACTCGATTTTGGAATGTCAAAACGATATAGATCGATTGGGTCATTCCAAGATAGAAAGCCTTTTTGCTTAGTGTAGAACGGAAACTTGACTGATTGAGAAGGCGAATTATTTGGCTCTGCTTCCTGATTATGTGCAGGGTTGAATGTAGTTTCTAGTTGATAGACGCCCGTATCATCCCAAAACATTCCTTGCTCAATGTATAAAAAATATGTCCCCGGTTCTAAATCAATCTCGACATCTTTTTTGCCAATCTGTCCTTTGAATGCCGTTACTTGATGTTCGAATGCGATTGTTTCATTTGAATCCATTAATCTGATATTGACGTCATCCATCTCAGATAAGAAAGATATGTGTAATCGACCCGGTTCATTCAATCGCAACTCATGTACATCTTTTGAATCTTGACGCGAGAAAAATCCCTTTGTTGATTTTCCAATCATGAGTTCTTGAGCGGTCAATGTATCATTATTTGGTTCTGCGTCATCCGTTACAACAGGTGTGTATTCTGTTGTGATATTGAATTTCTTCCAGACTGTATTCCAAGCATTATCATATACATTTACTTTTAAGTAATATGTACCAGCTTCAAGATGAAGCGTGATTTCTTTTTTCTTCCTCTCTGTTTCAATCCTATTTTCCATATCTAAAAAAATACTCTGCTCATTTGAGTCCTTTAGACTTACATATAACTCGTCCTGAACGGCTGAATCAATACTCAAGGTTAATTTACCTGTCTGAGGTAGTGTAAACGTATACGTTTCTTCCGTTTGTGTTTGTGATAGTTCTCCTGTCTCCGTAGTGTTCAAAGGCAATAATTTCGGACTACTTTCCGCACTGGCTAATGGCATAGTCGATAAAATCAACAGCATTCCAAGTAGTGAAGCGATTCCTTTTTTCCATATCTTGCTCATCGTTCCTCATCCTCCATTCGAGTCGCTACGCTTTATTTTATCGAGTTCTAAAGGTTCGAAACGCTTGGTTTTGAACGATATGGAAAACCGATTCTCAGATTCACTTTTTTATCGTTCGACAAAATTCGTCGACTCTAACGCTTGTTGTCCTATAAAAAAATGACCTTAGAATCCTCTAAAGTCATTCCATGATGAATGCCAGTCATTCAACACTCTGCTCCACTTTACTTCGGCGCACTTTCAAACAATCGGAACATACGCAACTTGCCACTCGTATCGTAATACATCCAGACCGTATGTTTTTGTTTCGTACGGTATGCAGCAATCTTTCCGACAGAGCGCTTCTCCCACGATTTGTTTCCTCTTATCGTCTCAAATGATTTAGACTTCTTCGTCCAGGTTTGAATCGGTTTCCCGAATGCGCGCTGTACGACCGACTCGGTGATATTCGGACGCTTGTAGTTCCAGAATGAGAGGACAATCTCATTTACTTTTTTGGAACGGTTCGTCGCAGCGTACATAAAATCATGGTGATACTTCCCTATCGTCGCTATCTTTTTGTCGATTAAAAGCTTGCCGGCAGGGGCCTTCACTTTCGCATACAATGTTCCGATCTTATGGTCCGCCCCATCAAATGTTCCATGTTGGTCGAGGGATTTCTTATGCGCCTTCAACCACTCGAGGTCCGTGAGTGGCGGTGGCGGCACCACTTTCACATGGAATAAGGTCGTGTGCTCTTCATAAGTAGCATTCACCACGACCGGTCCCGATTGTTTCCCAACGAACATCCCTTTTTCAATCGCCAACCGTTCTGGAGAAGTCGTCGTCCACGTCACGCCCTCTGTGATTGTCTCTTTCGTTCCGTCCGCACGTGTGACAATCAAACTCGGTCGTACCTTCGTGTCGGTCTCAATTCGCTTCAACTCCGGATTGACCGCGATGGAGCGAATGCGTTTGTCGAGTGAAGACGTGTCATAAATCTCGATTCGTTTCCCAATCGAAATAAACCGAGTCGAATCCGGTGTGAACACGACCCGTCCCGGTTGGACGGAAGAATAAATCCGTTTGCCCGTCTTAAAGTCATAGAGCGACGTCTCGTTCGAGAAAAACGTTCCATTCGGACTCATCATAATCGCGCCCGTTATGTCTAACTCTCGAGAAAATGTACCTTTCGCATTCCATTTATATTCATATAACTCTCCTAACTTTGTCGTCATGACAACCATGCCATCATTCGTCACATCAAAGGATTCAATCAAATCTCCAATTCCTATCGAAGATATTATCTCTCCTTCATGGCTATATAAGGTTATCATCGCTTTCTCACCGATAGCGATGAAGTCCTTTGATACACGAAGTTGCTGATTTGGTGGACCGTATCGTTCATTTCGACTAATCAATACTTGTTTCTTCACTTCGTTCGTCGCGACGTCATACCAAACAAGATCCGAGGATTCCGTTAGAATAACGGCGACTGATGAGCCCGGCAAGAAACGAGCTTGTATCTGATCGTCATTGAAGGAAATCGTCATATGCTCCCATTTCGCTTCTTGTAACGTATGTCGTTCCATTCCTTTGGCATCGTATGTCACAAGTCCTGATGACTGCTTCGTGAGCACCCACTGCTCGTCGTCACTGACATCCAATACGTCCGTCGCTTGTCCCTTCACATGATGAACAAGGGACCCGTCCGACAATTGATACGTCCGATATCCATCTACTCCGCCGATATACATCTGTTCGTTCCCCACAACATAGTTCGTCGGATTCTCCACATCGATTGAGCTAGTCGGCTCGACGACGAGGGCTGCCTCTACTGTGGAATACGAGAAGAGACTAAAGAGGACCAGTAATCCTGTCATTCTCAACCATCGTTGCATGTTACTCACATCCTTTGTTTGATTTGCTAACGCATAACTCATTTCTTGATCCATCGGTCTCATCATTGTAAAAACCAATCTTATAAAAGAGGACCGACACATTGCCGAACCCTCTCACTCACTCATGATTATTGTTTCATTTAGTTACTTTCAACGTCTTCACAGACGACCCATACTTATTCTTGCTCGAGATTTTAATGCTCGTCCCTACTTTTTGCTTGTTGATTGAGAACGAGTAATTTCCTTTCGCATCGGCCGTTCGCTTATACGATTTCTTCCCAATCGTCATCGTGACGACCGCCCCTTTTTCGGTCTTCCCGCTTACTTTCGATGAGCGGGCTGTCACTTTGTTAACTGCAAGCGTTGGCAAGAGATGACTCGACTTGACCTGGAGTGTGTACTTTCCTGCATTGTAGTAATGAGATGATACATTTTTTACTGCGACATAGTATGTCCCAGCTGATAATTTAAATGTTTGATTATGCGTTGCAGGAGTGATGGCCGAACTAATAATCGTAGATTCGCTGACCAACTCATTGTCGTAGTTATATAATGCAATTTTTGCTTCTGAGTCAATGTATGATTTTAGGTTGAGTGTCACATTACTTAGTTTCGGAACACTTACTTTGTAATAATCTACACTGTCATTCCAAGATAGGAATCCAGATATCGGTTTATAAAAACTTAAAGCCATTGCCTGCACCGAACCATTATTCGGTTCGGTTTCCTGATTGTTTGCAGGCTTGAATGATGTAAGAAGTTCATAGATTCCAGTGTTGTATAATTCGGAACTTCTTTTTATCTTGATAAAGTAGTTACCTGCTTCGAGATTTATCGATCTGTCATATTTCACAGCAGTTTGACTATCACTATTCTTCTCAACATCAAGTACGACATTGTTCTCTTCATCAGTTAATACTAAGTCTGTATCCCCATATACAAGGGATGACCAATCAATTGAAAGGGTCCCTGCCTTCTCTAATGACAAACGATACACATCGGTCCGGTCTTGGACAGAAAGAAATCCACTTACCTTTTTATTGAACGTTAGACTTTGCGCGGATTCATTGCCGTTATTCGGTTCAACATCATCCGTTTTTTCTTCGTAAAATTCCGCAGTCAATTCATAATCGTCATCTTTGTATTGTGAGCCGTCCCACAACATAAAATAGTACGTACCTGCTTCAAGATCATAACCGATAGATTTAGTGGTCGGGACATTCTGATCGCCATAGATTGATTTTTCAACGATTGTGCCATATGACTCCTCTGACAGTTGATAATTGACCCCATAAAAAGTCGACTTCAACTGAAGAGACAAATACCCCCTTTTCGGCAATTCGATTTTGTAAATCACTCGATTTTGCTCTTTCGAGAGTGTACCAGTTACCGTACTGTTCAATTGAAGCGTTTCTTCTGCTTCACCAATCAACGGCTGCATAAGAGAAACACATAAAACCGTTACCAGGATTTGAATTAGTTTCTTAGTCATTCTCATCTTCCTTCCATTATCTTTTTAATGACATTATATCCAGTAAAAGGTTTTTAAAAATTGTTATTTAACTTGAAATGGGAATCGTTTTTTCAATTTTATCTCATGCATGAGATAAAATTTGAACTTCCTTTACAACAATCCTTATTTCCAAAAATAAAACGCCACAAAAGATTTTAACCACTTTTGCAGCGAGTCTTATAGAACTTATGAGCGATTCATCTCAATACTATTTAATCTTGAAATGAGCTTGGTACTTTGTTCAATCAAATGAAGATGTGATGTTACTCTCTCAATTTGATAGCCATAATCAATTAACTGAAACTTAGCTTGCCCGATATCATATTTTTCAAATAGTCGATAATATTCTTTAGCCTGATCTCGAGTAAATTGCCGTTGAGCATTTCGTATACAAGAATATATCTGATTCGGTCGAACAATGATCCACTCGGTTTCATTTTCAATTACAACATTGTCATTCGAAATAACAATGATTGGCTGGACATAAACTTTGTTTGTTGTAGTTTGAGTCACAAATTTTTGAGTCAAATAGACATGCCTATTGACTTGATCAACGATTCTTGAACTTTTCTCATCGACTTGCCATTCGGAATAAAGAGAATTTCTTTCGTACCACAGACCGTCTTTAGAAATTTTAAGGTATTGGTCGCCAGTCGATTTAATATTCTTTACTTCTAAGGTGAAAATCCCGTTTTCAGAGAAAATCAGTACATCATTTTCGACAGTACCATCCTCGCCCATATCAATACGATTACCAAACAAGGTCATGTAATCGCCTTGATACTTAAGCAATTCCTTTTCCACGACTTGTTCTCCTAATACACCTCTTTGTAACCTTTTAAAATCCTGATTTAGTTCTTTGTTTAGCACTTCAACTTTATTCAGCTCATTCTTTAATAAATGTGGATCACGAAGTATTTGCTTATACATTTCAGGTATGTTTAGTGTTTTGAAATACTCATATATCGATTCCGTATTCAGGCTCGAATGATATATGTTTTGTTTAAATGTACTGATGGTATTTTCATAAAATTGATTGATTTCTTTATCCCAATGATTTGCCATGATTTGCTCTAAATCAGATTTCCATTTCTGTAGTAGCATGACGGCATCATCATTTGTTTTATAAATAATCTTTTCATTTAAATCGAATGAATACAGATTGTCACCATCAGACATGAATTCAACCTCTTGAATCATCTGATTCAAATCTTGTAAGTATAATGCCGTGTTCCGTCTGATTTCGTTCAATCGTTGTTTTTCGAGCTTTTCTGCTTTTCTTTGATTACGTTTATATGAATATTCTCTTTTCTTATAACGCAAGTATTCCGGAAGATTATAAATGGAAGCAACCACGAATCCTACAATACTCCAAAACATCCCAAACTCTAAATCGATTGAAGATGAAATGATGAGAAGACTAAACACTATCGCACCCGCACCCATTTTGAGTGCAAATTTAACATTACTCATTAAGTAAGAAGTGAAATTCATTTAATCGCTCCTCATTATGGTTAAAAATTTCCTAAATCTGTTCGTATTTTTTATACTCTTTATATACTCCATAAGCTCGAAACAGTCCTGGAATCCAGCCTACAGCAATTGCTACACCAAATTTCAGGGAAAAAGCCATTATTCTAGCGTAAGCACTTCCATAACCGTTCCAACTACCAATTATCCCCAAAACATTTCTCCAGTTGTACACAAAACCTAGAGGGTACAACAAAATAACAGCAAAAATCACATAACTACTTGGGTCTAAAAATACATCCATACCAGATAGTCCATACTTCATAAAAAAGGAGATGATAAATGCAAATAGTAACGCTCCACCAATTGCCAACAACCCTCTGATTCGTTTCATTTCGTTTTCGTAATCCATAACTCAACACTCCTTTTTCAATTTCATATTAATAATTATAGTGAAATACAAAAGAAATGAAATGAACTATTTTTCAATTATTGGAAATAAGTTTCTTAAAAATCTGAACTACCTATATTTCACATTTTTTATTTAGCATTCAAGAAAAATTGAATAATCAAGTGTTCACTTAATATGATTTACTTGCTAACTAGTTTAAAAAATTTAAATTTAGATGATTCGAAATCGAAAAAGTAAAAATCTCTTTTATCATTTTTTCCTACGTAAATTAGCAGCCACCTTTACTATGTAGTTTTAAACATAGAAAAAACCGAATCCGACATTCCATCGAACTCGGCCTCGCTTTTTCTTTTCTACTTACTTAGAAACCTTAACCGTCTTCACAGACGATCCATACTTGTTCTTGCTCGAGATTTTGATGCTCGTCCCGGCTTTTTGTTTGCTGATGGAGAACGAATAGTTTCCTTTCGCATCAGCCGTTCGCTTGTATGATTTCTTCCCAATCGTCATCGTGACCGTCGCACCTTTTTCCGTCTTGCCACTCACTTTTGTCGAACGGGCTGTCACTTTGTTGACAGACAAAGCGGGTAAAAGATGTGTCGACGTGACTTTCAGCTTATACTTTCCGGTGTCATCTGTCCCATAATCGTCACGAACGGATAAATAATAGGTTCCGCGCATCAATGTGATGAACTCTTTATATCGTCCCGGCATTTTAGCAGACCCATAAACATATTGGTCCATCAGCTTATTGTTATTCGTATCAAACAACGTGACCGTAGCATAATCTTCAACGTACGAGGTCATATCAATTCCGACTTTACTCGTTTTCGGAATACTAATCTTGTAGACATCAATTTGATCATTCCATGAGAGGAATCCGGTTTGTGTCTTATAGAACGGGAAGGCCTTCGCTTCTACCGTACCGTTGTTCGGCTCCACTTCAGTGTTCATTGCCGAAACAAACGTTGCTTTCACTTCATACACACCCGTGTCATCGTTTGAAGATTCATCGTATACACGTAAATAGTATTGTCCCGGTTCTAAATTAACATTTCGGAAGAATTTCACTGGATTTTTGGAGGTTCCTTCGATATATGTTCCATAGACTTGCGTATTATATTCATCGATTAATTGAATCATCGTGTATCCGTCAACATATGAGGACAAATCCACCGTCAGTGTCCCGGCTTTCGTCAACTGAACTCCGTATACATCCACAGTGTCTTGTGTAGATAAGTAACCCCGTGTCTTTTTACCAAACGTGAGCTTCTGTGCCTCTGCCGTTCCGTTATTCGGCTCGACATCTTCTGTAGCCGCTGCTTTGAAAGTCGTCTTGATGAAATACTTACCAAGCGCGCCACCTGTATCGTCGTTTGATACCGTCAATCGATAGGTCCCTTTTTCTAAGTCACGGACATAGACCGCTCGCCCAGGATTTTTTGAATCTCCTTCAATATACGTTTGGAAAATATAATTATTTTGACTATCCCTAAAATGGAAATTCCCGTTCGAATCAATCGATGAGTTTAAGTCGATCGTAATTCGTCCCGCCTCTGTCAATTCTAATTCATAGGTCTGCTTTTCATCACCTTTGATTATCTCCCCATTCACTTGTCCTTGCATAGGTAATGTATACCGTGACTCCGCTGCATTAACGTTCACGACAGTCGAAATCATGACGAACATGACGACGAGTGAAGAGATCAATTGATACATGCTTCGTTTCATCTTTGTTCCTCCTCCATTCAATCAATACGCTTCATTGTAGCCTCTGTGTATCGATTTGCGTGTCTTCTTTTGAAGCATACGGAAATCCATTTTTCAAATTTGGATATGAATCGTTCGACAAGATTCGTCACGCCCGCCCCCTCATTTTCTCCAAAAGAAAAGAACCACTATTGACGATTCCATCCCTTCATTTCATACTCTTCCCAACCTGCTTCATCTTCTCTGTACTCTCTCATTTCAACGTATGCCTAGTTCCAACAATTATAAAAATGAACGCATGCATAACATCCAAAAAAAGGATAAGTAGTTTCGCATTGTCGCGAAGCAACTTACCCTTTTCGTACACATCAAATCAATCGATTCAAATCAAACTCACATGTCTGGTGTCGGTTCTTCAGAATTCTTACTCATGAACAAACGAATACCACGGCTCTCTTTGTGAATCAATTGCATCCGTGATGCTAACGCCACTTCTGGACCATGAACGTCAATGAAGTTTAACACCCCAAAACTTTCACCTTCGATAGAATTGAGCGCTTCTTGTAAATCCCAAACTTTGATGTCGCCTTTGTATCGCAATTCCTTCTTCTCAATATCAAATACGAAACTCCCACCTGTCACTTCCTGATAACCAGTCATCTCATCTGAAATCATTTCATCTTGAATCACGTTCAATCGTTCAGAAATCACATCAGAATCGTAAACAGCATCGTAACTTTCTTTGACATAAGAATCAGCATGATTCATGTAACTGAAGACTTCATAGTCGGTTGATAAATTCGGAATAAGCGATGAACTTAAGAAATCGCCAACTGTTAATCCTTCAGTAAACAGGATGCTCCCATTCGACGGATCAAACTCAAAAGAGTCGCTCGTTACATAGTCACTGTTAGCTGGTCTGTCACCTAGTTCGAGTGCCTCAAATGTGATTTCTGCTGTTCCATAAGGAATATGGATCAAGAAATCACGTTGCAAGGACTTATGCCCTTTTTGGAAAATAATCGAGAAGAGGATATGTCTCACTTCATCCTCTTTATTAGGGCGAGCTGGAATGTCAAAGCGATCCCAAATATTATCATGCGAAGCACTGTAGACGTAAATTCCTTGATCTTGCAGCGAAGGAATTTCAATACTCGCACCATTCAATGATGTCGCTTCACGAATCGTCGGGACGAAATCATCAAACGCTTGCTGCAAATCTGAGGCAGCTGGAATGTTGTCATAAGCTGAATTCAATTTACTTAAATCAGAACCGAGTCGTCGTGTTTCAAGAGTATCTGGTAATTTCGAGAATGTGTCCCATGCTTGCTGAAGTTGTTGGATAAAAGATTCTACAAACGCCTCGTCATTCCAATCTCCAGACAACAGAGCATTCAACTTTACGATTTCTTGACGAAGTAGTTTTTGCTGGTTCAGTGTCTCGATTGAATAATCGACGAGCTTGAAGCCTTCTGGTTTCTTTTCAATCACAGCCGTCGGTGAAGCTACAATTTCAACCGATACAGATTGATCGGCTTGCATCTCTTTGATGTTGGCATCTGCTTCAAGAATGAATGACATGGATTGAGCAACAGTAATCATGTCGAAATTCCCACTTAGCGTAATCGAGGCCGGTGAGTCGATGACAAGCGTTCCGACAGCCGCGCTATTTCGATTAATCAATCGCCCACCATTCGGGTCAACAAACTTTACTGCATGCAATTCTCCAGAGTTATCAAATGTATTTTCCGCTACGTCCTCAATCGTCGTTTGACCATTGACATCGGCATGATTGATGACTGTGGCATTTGGTGTATCAATCGATAAATCACCCGTAATGACACCTGAACCAATTGTCACAGTTCCATTCTCCGTATGTTGCATCGATAAGTTTCCAGATAACGTGAAGTCGTTCAAATCGACGTTTACTTTTCTTTGAATGGTAACGTCTCCATTCAGGTCATTGAGTAACACAATATGCCCGACTGTCTCATCCGTTAGAGCTTCATTAAATGCTTGAATATTATTGACTTGTACTGACTTCAAGTTGCTATTCCTGTCTTATACCGTTTAACGGCTTTCGAGTCAGGCCTACACCATACAAGCACCTTTCAGCGCATACGGCGTGCCGCCAGCCATTGCTTAAATCCCCTTCAATAGTATACATAATTTTACATAGTTAAATTTCTTCATATTCATTAAAAAGGAAAATGAGTTTTTATTAAAAAACTGAGTTCAAATGAACTCAGTCTAAAAATATCATTGTGTTCCGAACGCTTGAAGTTACAATCTCAGACTTTTTATTCACCAGTCATTAATTCGATCATAAAAGTACCTTCATGTCCCCGTTCAGACATTGAAATTAAAACATGACCTGTTTTTAATTGATCTTCCGGTTTTAAGAATCGAACAAAGTTAATGTGAACAGACTCTTCTGTTTCTTCCGGATGTTGACTTAAATATTTTTCTTTAAATTTACTCTGTAAATCAATAGTCGAAATTTCACCATGGTAATGTAATGTTTGCATTTTTTCGTCAAACAAGAATCCTGAAGATTCTCCTATTGATACATAATTAGGATCCGTTTTATCTAAAGAATTATGAAAAACGATCTTATTGTTGATGACATTGTAAGATTTGGAAAGTTCTAAATGGTAGTCTCCTGTTACCGTAATTGGTTCAAGAACTCGTTCAACCACAGTTAGAGTAAGCTCCTTCTTACTTTCTGAGAGTAAAGAAGAATCTAATAGATCGCCTGCTGTTTTCCCCTCTTTTACTTTTATTCTGTAAGGGCCTTCTTCACTTAATTGATAACTTTCACTTGTTGTGTAATCACCTAGTCCTCGATATTTGTTCGGTTCTAGTAATGTAAATGTGATTTCTCCATTGCCTGCTGGAATATTGAAATAGCCACGTTGTGTCAAATGCTTATTACTTTTTGAAAAAGTATAAGCTACAAACACATGCCTCACTTCATCTTCATGTAATGGACGATCTGGAATCATGTACTTTTCAGTAACTTCGTAGTCAGAAGATAAATAGAAACGGATGTCACCACTCACTTCTGGGAAATCAAAGTACGCCCCCTCTTCTGCTGTTGCATTTTCGATTTCCACTTTAAAATTGTTGACAGCTTCAGCTAAATCTTCAGGAGTTGGAATCGAATCCATAAATTGTTTCTCAATGGTGACAATATCTTTAAGTAAATTTTGAACTAAGGTACCTCGCGGATCTTTGTCATAAAGAGGATGAATCAATGTATTCGTTTCAGACATTAACTGAATGAATTGCTCTACCTGTACATCATCCGGTTGCTTATTTTCCAAGTAAGGCTTCAACTGCTCGATTAATGCTCGAATCTTTCTAAGCGTCGCAGCATCATCCAACTTCAATTCACTTTCTTTCATCTGTGTTGGAGCCACCTTGATTTCTACGCTCTTCGGTTTGATTACTTCCACAGATACATTTTCATCGGCTTTCAGCTCTTCCAATGTCGTGTTCTCAGCAAAAGTAATGAATGAATCTTGCAAGATTTCTACCGTCTCAAAGACACCTGATAATTCTACTGGTGCCGGTGAGTCGATGATGAATGTCTCAATGAGATTCGGTTTATGGTTGATGATACGCGCGCCGTTCGGATCGGTGACTTCGAGTTTTTTCAAACGACCACTATTATCGAACGTATTATCCGCCACGTCTTGAATAGATGCCGTGCCTGTGACGTTCGCCTGGTTGACGACAGTCGCATTTGGCGTGTTGACGGTCAAATCACCTTCAATCGTCCCAGCTTCAATCGTGACCGTACCAGCTTCACTATGGTTGATCCCGACATTGCCAGTCACCTTGAATCCGTTTAATGCTAAATCTACCTTACGTGTGAGTGTAAGATCACCTGTGATATCGTTCAATAAACGAATTCGCTGTACAGTAATATCTTGGAGCGCTTCGTTTAATTGAGTGAGTGTTGTGACCGAAGTCGTTTTCACTACGCTATTCCTGCCTTATACCGCATAACGGCTTTCGAGCCAGGCCTACACCGTACGTGCGCCTTTCAGCGCATACGGCGTGCCGTCAGTCCTTGCTTATTTCCCCGTTATTAGTATACATAAATTAGCAATACTCATTTTACATTTTATAGAAAAGAAGAGAATGATTTTCTCAAATTCTAGGACTTATCTTGATTGTAGATTTTCAAATCCGTTATCGCTTGTCTGTTCCTCAATGCGCAAAAACGACCTTAGCAAGAGCTAGAGCCGCATAAAGAAATTAAATTTGTGATGTAGTGAGATACTCATCGAACTCTTCTAAGAATTTTGTCAAGCTATCCACGTTGATCGTGTAAGTATTATCTACAGGAGACATTCGGCCATTTGCTCATTCTCAACTATTACAACAGCGAACGTAAGCAATGGAACCAAAAAAAGATGACCCCGGAGCAATATCGAGGTCATCTAATCGTCGCATAGAATTCGAAACAATTTTAATTAAACTATCCGTAAAACAAGGATCAGTTTAAATTTACAGATTGACACTTCAATTCAATTAGTTTGTTGGATTTTCTGTGTTCGAAGTCAATTCTGGCCATTCAACATTGAAAGTAATATCGATTTCAAACCCTTGATCATCTACAAGTTTGAACTCGAGCGACTGTTCAATGTTAGGGAAAACAACAGACATTAAAGTTGCTCCTTCTTCATCTTTCCAGTTGTTTCCTTTCAAAGTTCCTTTTGCATCCCATGTGTATGAAACGCCGTTGTAAACAATTTCTTCAACCGAAGAACCTGCTGTACGCTCAAGGGCGCCCATGTAGCGCGCAAGAGTATTCAATGCATAACGTCCCGCGGCATACTCTACTGGTTCATTCTTCGTAGCTTCATTCTTCTTCAATGCTTCCCAATAGTTCGAGATAGCAACAACATCTTCAGTTAAATCAAGAGTAATCGCTTTCTCGTTGACACTTAAAGTCAAAATTGACTTAAAATCTAATGTCGGATCATAGTTGTATTTCGTTGCTTCTGTGAGAAGGTTCGTCAAATTCTCAAGTCTAGCTTTTTCAATAGATTCAGAAGAATCGATTGCATCTCCTGAACCAGAAACTACAACCCCTTTATCTTCTGTCGAAGATTTCAAGGTAACGTCCACACCCTGTTCAGGTTGTAATTGAATAGGTTGAGAGGAAACAATTGTCGATGGTTTTACTACAACTACTGGTTTTTCAAATGTAGCACCGCTGCTTACTTCTAATGTAGTTGGCTGATTCAAAGTCAAAGAATTGACTTTGATATTTTCAGCAATGACCACACGAATACCTGTAGTATCATTGACTACAATCGTATTGCCGTTCGTACGTTCATTCCAAGTGCCATCTTTAACATCTTGAATGTCAATCGTCCCATTAACCGTCGCTGAGTTATTGACTGTTGCATTTGGTGTGTTGACAGTCAAATTACCTGTGATTGTAAGGTTTTGAAGATCAATATCACCTGAAGTATCACCTGTAATGGTTACGTTACCATCGATCGTACGCATCCCTGAAGCTGGACCATAAACAATATCGTTTAATCCATTTGCAGTTAATGTTAAGTTTCCTTTGTACGTCCCTCCCACCGCATTAATGAGTTGTTCAGCGCTATTCCCGTCTTATACTGAGCCAATAGACTCAGATTTCGGTTCGGGCCTACACCATACGTGCGCCTTTCAGCGCATACGGCGTGCCGTCAATCATAGTTCAAATTGCTCATTTCCCCTACATCCAATCTACCAATATTTTCTTATAGATACAAGTCCTAATTTATGTATTTTATTGGTATTCCCTTTCCCCTTTCATTAAAAAATATAACCACAACAAAACCACCTCTCTCCAATTTGGAAAGAGGTGGTCTAAGAGATCATCAGAGTGACTACTACTTTGTGTCGTCATCAATCAGTTTTCTCATTTTTGGGGAAATAAGCAACTGTTTCTGACTGACTAGGTTCCTTCGCTCCCACTAGTTTTATCCTCCCTATGTGTTACCACATAAGTACAACCGGCTAGTGATCGACGCTACTATGAACCTGCTGCCATCTTTATGACTTCACGGGTGCTGATCCACCTCTTCCATAAAGACTTCAAACGTTCCATCATGTTTATCCCTATTTTTAGTAACCGTAGACCTCCACTATTCAGATATGAGCAAGAAAGCGATTAACAGTCAATTCGCACTTTCCTCAACCCGATATTTCATTCGGGAGAACCACCTTCGAACTCCTAGCGATTCGCGAAGACGATCGATTCATTCTGCCTACATGGATTCGTTGACCTGATCATAGTTACTTTTTAAAGAGTCCCGCCTCGACTGCTTCGAGTACGACTTCACCTGACTTAGCCCCTCACACGTATCAGCGTGTGATTGGACCCAGGAGGATTAGACACTCATCATTGACTGTTAGATGAGGAATGGAATCACACCATTCAATTCAACATGATAGTTCGGAATCATCCGGTCCGGATCCTCGAGGTCAGTTAGACCTCGAGTTAGCGGACAACGTTTCGTTTAGTTTTATTGAGAAATTTCTAAAGCAGTTTTAGTTTGTTTTGCTTCAAACACTTTGATAAAGTTTCCAGCAACATCATCTAAGTAGTTAACTGTAGCTTTAGATGCAACAGAGAATTTAGTACCGTTCAATTTGTTTAAATCTTCTGCTGCTACTGTTAGAGTAATGTCAAGTTTAGAAGCATCCGCCTGCTGTAGTGTTACTTCGTAATCAGTTCCTGGAATATACGTTTTACCATTAGCATCTTTAATGATAAGGTCTGTCGCATCAAGAGCGCCTACAGTAGCCAAATCTTCGTCGAAGTCAACAGTAATTACAGCTTTATTAGCGGCTGTACGAGCTAATGTAATTGGTTCTGCACCTTCAAGTTCAGGAGCAATTGCATCTACAACAGATCCAGCCGCAACAGGAGTTACAGATGATAATTTTTGTCCTGTGATTGTTTCTAATTTGCCATCAACAATTCCAACTGACATTTTATCGAGTTCAGCTTTAGATTTATTAGCTAATTTTTCAGTTGCTTTGACAGTTACTTTAACGTAAGTTTTACCATCTTTAACTTCTACGTTGTCAATAGCTGCTACTGTAGATTTCACATCATCTGAATCTGATCCATCAACTTCAATGCCGTCAGCAGTAACTGTTTTGAGTTCCGCATCGAACACTAATTCGAGTTTGTTCAACCCAATTGCTTTAGCAGTGAATGTTGCTGTAGCAGCATCTGCAGTGATTACTTTGTCAGTTGCTAGTGCAGCATTAGTATTCCCTGCAGCATCTGCAATGCGGCCGAGTGTTAGTAATGTTTCTGGGTCTTGTACAGTTCCAGCAGTGACTACAGCTTTGTCATCACGGAACTTAACAGTAATCTTCACGCGTTTGTTATCTGTTCCGAACAATTCAACTTTATCTGCTGAAGCAAGTGCTGCTCCACCTACAAGATAGTTGTCTTTGTTAAGAGCTGAGTTTGTACCAGAAGTTGCAACCGCTTCAGGGAAAGTGACATAGATGTACTGTTCCTTAGCATCTGAGTTAGTTACAACTTTTGCAGTAACTGAAGAAAGATCGATTGGCGTCTTATCAGTTACAACGAATGGAAGTGTGATTGCAGTGATTTTGTTCTTAGATAATGATGTGTCAACAACTTCGCTCACTTCAACAGTGTAGTTTCCACCGTTAAGTTTTGAACTCAAGTCAAGAGTTGCCATCATCTTCTCAGCATCATAATTCACTTTAGTAATCGTTTGTGAAACCACTTTACCTTCGCTGTTTTTAATTACGAACTTAGCTGAAGAAAGATCAACTTTTTCAGAGAATGATACAGCAAGTTGATTTTCCGCTTTAGCTTCAACCTTAGTTACAGTTGGTGCTTCTTTGTCAGCAACAATTGTAGCTTTAAGTTTAGCATCTGCCGCAAGTTCATTACCCCACATGTCAACGACTTTCACATCGTTAGCAGATTTCAACACAGTTACTGTTACATCACCTTCTGGCAAGATGAAGTCTTGAGTATTCTCATTGTTGTCAGAGAATTTCAAAGTGAACTTTTTGTTGTCTTCAGTTGTAACTTCAACTGGTTTCCATGCTGAATATGTGTGGAAGAAGAAGTCTTTCGTAAGTTTCGCTCCACCTTTTTGAGTGACAGCTTTGTCAAACTCTACAACCACTTCGTTTTGTGAAGCAGAAACCAATTTCACTGTCGGTGCAGAAGCATCTTTAGTATATTGAAGAGTGAACGTCTTGCTCATTGCAGCAAAGTTTGCAAAGTCAGCATATCCACTAACTTTAACTTCGTAAGAACCTTCAGAAAGTGATGAAGCACCAAGTTCAACTGTTAATGTACGTCCATCAGTCGAGAGTGTCTTTTTAGCAACTCCATAGATTCCGTTGTTGATCAATACATCAGCAGATTCAGTTGCTTTAACAGGCTCGCTGAATGTGATTTCAAATGTATTAGGTCCAGTCAATTCAATTGATTCTGCAACTGGAATAGTTACGTCCGTTACATTGATTGTTTTGACTACATCAGCTTCAAGTGAGCGTCCGTTTTCAAATTTAATTGATTTCTTAGCAGTAACTTCTACGTCTGATTGTTGAGCAACAGAAGCATCTAAAGTAAGAGTAGCTGTTTTGTTGTCAGAAGAAAGGTTTACATTTGTAATTGTTTTACCTTTCACAGCAAAGTCAGATGCTTTGATGTCTGCTTTAGAAATTGCTTTTGTGAATTCAACTGAAACTTCTTTCAAGTTGTTAGAAGATACTTTTTCAACTTTTGGAGTTAACTCTTCAACCATGAACTCCATAGCTGCAGTCTTCACATCGCCAGAGCGAAGGATGAATGAGTGTGTTCCAGCTGGGATATCTTTAGCAGAAACCATGACTTTACCGTCTTTGATTTCAGCTGTGTATGGATCGAGTGGTTTCGACTCGTCTTTTCCTGGGAAGATTACGAGTTCAACTTTTTCGCCTTCTTTGAGGTTTTTCACGTCAGCAGAGACAGACAACATGTCGTCTTTCACTTCGTGCTTCACTTCAGAGAATTCTACTTTAGAAGCAACTACTTTGTACTTAACAGTTTTTGTTACAGAACCGTAAGCTTTGTTTGAGTAAGTGAGTGTTCCTTCGAACTCTCCAACTTTCTCAGTGCTGAATCCAGCAACGAAGAGTGGCTTGTTGTATACAACGCCGTCTGCGAAGAGAACTGGTTGAACGCGGATTCCTGAAACAGGAACGCCTTGCTCGAATACGAATTCAGATTCAGGTTTGATTTCTTGTGCGTAGTTTAAGACGCGGAGTTTCTTCTCAACTTTGATGCCTTTTCCTTTAACGAAACCTTTCGCTGTTTGGAATACACCAAGTTTGTTCATGTCGATTGAAGATTTGTACCAGTGGATCTCGCTGCCCTTGTATTCTTTGTCAAGTGCTGCGTTGAGGTCTCCCCCACGTACGTAGTCCGATGAAAGACGGACCGTTGTTGATGCTGCGTCTGCCGTGATTGCAGGCGCTACTGCTGATGCTGCTACTGCGAACGCTGCCGCTGCAGTAACGAATTGTTTCTTCTTAGCCATCTGATGTAAATCCTCCCTTAGGTAGATAGGTTTTTCTACCGTCCTTGCCCAACCGATCTCGTTCGGAGTCATGTATCCATAACAATGAATAAAGTACTAATGATTATGTAACCGACTCTTCTTTAGACCGGGCGTTCTCCCCCGGTAGAAGTCTTTGCAAGAATCATCTTGAACAATTTACCAAGACTGTTCTTGGAAAACCTTACATCCATAATATACATAACCCTTCCAAGCGACACAAGCGTTTTTTTTCGCAAAAATGGTAACGTTTTTGAATTTTGGAGATTTTAGTTTAATTCATTTTTAGGTTTACCTATTTTGGAAATGTCGAAACAAGTCGATTTTTGTTGATTTCATGCGATTTAAGCTAAAATACTCGTTGAAAACCATTTTTATACCATTAATTACCTATAACATTTATTTTACATTATCGAATTTACAAGACCAATCTTCACCAACGATATTTCCAACTCATAAAATCATTGACCTCTTTCACAAAACCAAACATATCCAAAATATCATCCTTTATTCCAACTATACACGAATCGGTGATTGGTCCGGAAGATTCATGGTCGTGAGGACTATTTGCCTAACCTTGATTTACAATCTGGCATGATTCCTTACTCACCGATTCTGTCATGAGAAACTGAAAAACCGATTCCCTTTTCGTCTGAAAGGTGACGGATGTCTGGTAAGGGATTGTCCTATACTGAAATCAATGAATACTTAAAGGAGATTCCACTATGCGACAACTACTGAAAGCATCCATCTCGTTCGGACTGATCGGATGCCTCGTCCTCTCACCAATCGAGTTCGTTCCCGTAACCAATCTAACTGTTCAAGCCAAATCAGCATCGACGACCGGAACGGCTGAACAGGTGACAACGGAATATACGAAAGTGTACGCCTCCCGGTCGAAGAAGGCGAAGGTCGTCCTCCCGCTCACGTTCGGTACGACCGTCTATCAAAACGCGACGTCCGGGAGTTGGACGAAGATCACGTATAAAGGAAGAACGGGATGGGTGCCGTCAGCCACGCTCACGCCGTCATTGATCTCGACGGAGTATCTCGTGGACCGAACGACGGATTTGTACTCGACGTGGTCGACGAAAGGGAAACGGGTCAAGACAGTGCGATCCTGGAGTCGCGTCGTCAAGACCGGGGAGTACGGCAAGTGGTCCCGTGTCCGAGTCGGTGGGAAGACAGGATGGTTGCCTACCTCTTATCTCCGTGCGCCGTATTCAAACAATCGGATCACTAGGACGGTTTATGGTAGTCACACGTATGGGGTCGATACGCAGGCAGAGTACGATGCGGTCTACAAACGAGTGAAGGCGGAGTTTGATGCGAAGTATGATTCGGCTGAGTTTGGGTTCGATTCGTATATGCATCGGGTATTGAATGGAGAGAGGGGTACTGAAGATAGAGATGACCCAAATTTTCGCTCACTAGAAAATGCTGACTTGTTAATGGCTGAGAAGGCCTTAGCACCTTACTTTGAAGGAAGAATGTCAATGAAGACGTATGAGAAGATGTACAGAACAGACAACTTTTTAAATTACGTTCATTCTAAGTATCAATCAAATGATGTAGTTGGAGATAAAAATCTCAAATCTGCTTATGATGTGTTGTTCAGAGGCAAAAACGACTGCGATTCGCTAGAGCAAGTCAAGTCACTAATATACGATTTGGCGGGGATTGATAACGTTGTTGTGGGTGACGGGGTAACCCATGCTATGTTGTTGTTTAAAGTAGATGAAGGTTGGATGGGTTCAAATTCTAAGGCTTTTACGAAAAGTGATGTAGACCAACTTAACGCTACCAACGTATACCTCTCTTACACGCAAAAAGGCACTCGGATTTCATACTAATCTTGTAGAGAAGGGGTTTCGACCCCTTCTTTTAGTTTTGTCCTCTTCCCATCCCATCAAAAAACGGGTATCCCGATCACTCGGTATACCCGTCTCTTCTATTGAATTCCCTTATCGAACCGTCGTCTTGCTCATCTTGCCTGCGCGACCTTTCAAGTCCTCGATGTGGACGTTGATCGTCTCGCCTTTCTTGAGCGCACGTGTCTTCACAGAAAACGTGCCGTTCGGGAGGACCGTTCCGCGTCCCAACAGTTGATACTTGCTGTTGCGGACGACGACACGCATCCCTGCTTCGCCGCGACCCGTGACCGACTTCGCGCCAGAACGGAGTGTGTTCACCGTCGGTTGGCCTGGACGTGCGCCGGCTTTCACAACGACACGTTCGCTCGTCTCATACTTCCCGTTCGTATAGACGACGCGAAGGACCGCGCCGGCTTTTTGTGGTTGAATCGAGAAGGCCGCCATTGTCTGTTTCGACGTGCCCCGTCCGATCAACTTCTCTCCTTTATACACGCGGACCGTCGTCCCCGACGTGACTTTCGCCTTGAACGTCGACGAGTTGTCCTGTGCTTTCGCGCCAGAGGCGTTCAATTTGAGCATCGATTCGGCGCGGTAGACGTTCGCCTTCCCGAATCCGCTCACCGGGTTGTAATACGCCGGGAGCGTCATGCCCAATTCTTCTAACACATACTCGAACCCGTCACTCATGCGTGGGTCGTATGGTGCATCCCCACCTGAGAAGGCGATCGGGTCCGCCGTCCGCTGCAAGAGCGTCCGTACGTCTTCGACCGAAAGATCTGGGTGATACGACTTGATGAGCGCGACGGCTGCAGCGACGTGTGGGGTCGCCATGCTCGTCCCGTCCATATAGACGACGTTCCCGTCTGGTACGAGACTCGCCACTTTCGAGCCCGGTGCGACGACGTCGACTCCGATGCCGTAGTTCGAGTAATCCGAGACGATCCCGAAGGCGTTCGTCGCGCCGACCGAGATCGTGTATTTCGATGATGCCGGGTACGACACGCGTGACTGCGCATCGTTCCCTGTCGCCGCCACGATGACGACGCCACGGTCATACGCATACTTCAACATGTAACCGAGCGTACGGCTCTCGTTGCCGCCAAGGCTCATGTTGATGACTTTCGCCCCTGCGTCGACCGCATACTTGATCCCGAGTGCGATTTGGTCCGTGTCCCCAGAACCGCCCGCATCGAGCACTTTCACCGGCAGAATCGAGACGTTCGGGACGATCCCGCGCATCGAGACGCCGTTGTCACGTGTCGCACCGATGACGCCGGCGACATGTGTCCCGTGACCGTGGTCATCAATCGCGTCGCCTTCCCCGTTCGGGTCGACGAAGTTCTTCGCGTTGGCGACATCGACCTTGCCTTTTAGGTCAAGGAGACGATGGTCGACCCCTGTATCGAGGACGGCCACTTTGATCGAGCGTTTCGGCAAGTTCAACGCCTCATATTTGTCGAGGCCGATCCCTGCATTCGCGAACGGCTCGAGGACCGATTTCTGGTTAATCGCCCATTGGTAGTCGAGGCTGACATCGGTCGCGAACGACTGATACGTCTGGACCGGCTCGATATACTCGACGTTACGGTCCGACTCGAGCGTCGATTTCGCCTGTGCCTGCATCTTCGTCGATGCTTCTTCCACATCGACGAGCGCGAAGTAATCAGACGGTTTCCCGATGGCGATGCGCTCGGCCGAGACGTCGCTCATCGCGTTCATCTTGCCGATCGATGTGCTTGGTGACGATTTGTATTTGACGATGTAACGCGGTGCGTCACTGCCGTCCGTTTGAATCGTCATCCCGATTTTGCCGAAGAGGTCCGTCACCGGAGTCCCGGCGAGCGAATCCATCTCGAGCGCTGTCGCGATTTCGCCGATTTCACCTTGTAGCGCAGCCGGTACACTTGCGTCGACCAAGGCGTGGAGACGGTTGATCGCCGCCGCGTCCTGGGTTTTGAGCGTATACGCCTTCTTGTCGACGAGTGCCGTCAACAACGGACGGAGCGTCTTCAAGTCGGTGAGGGCAGCTTTGCGCTTCTCGCCGTCAAACGTGATCGCCTTGACGATATACGGTGAGGCACGGTAGTAAAGGGCCGACAAGTCGCGACCTTCCTGTGACGTGCCGAGTACTTCACTTTGGACGCGACGGATGAGCTTGAGCATCGAGTCACGTTCCGGTGCCGGTTGGACGATCGATTCGACGGCACACATGTCGCCGCCGACCTGCTCGTATTTGACCGGGAGTTTGACCGGGTTGACGACGAGCTTGATGTCTGACGCGAGATCCGGCATGCCTGGGTCTGTCGGCTCTTCCCCGTCGACCGGGAGCACATCCCCTGGAATCTCTTCGCCTGGAATTTCTTCTCCGAGATCCATCGGCATATACTCGACCTTGATGTAATATGGACCTTCCCATGCGAACGGGAAGTCGATCTTGGCCGTCTGTTCTTCCTCTTCCTTCGTCGCGCTCGCGCGGTAACGGTCGAACGTCTCATCCTTCGCCGCCATGTCGGCGCTCGGGTAGACGCTGATGTTCGCGAGCTTCGAAGATTCGAACGTGACTTCCATATGTGTCATCGCGGACGTCACTCGTTCCATCTTGAACCAATACGTGTTGACCGGGTCCGTGCCGGTCGTGAATTCGACCGCTTCCCCCGGAGTGAGTAATGTGGCATCGGTCATCCCGTTTCCGCTGTCAGCGAGTGCTGGCGGCAGGAACGAAAGGACGAGGACGAGAACCGTCACCATCGCCACGAACTGCTTGAATCCTGCTTTCATGTTTTCCCCTCTTTCGTTTGTTCTGGAGCATGTGCCCCACATCGTTCTACGATAATTATCGGTTTATGTTTCAAAAATGTAACAAAAATATTTCGACAAGATGTCGACTCACTCGTCGAATGATTGCTCGTTGCTCAATTTCTTTCGTTCGAGCACGCGATAATTGGCTTCATGGTCGGTCCGGTCGAAAAAGATTCCGGCGACTTTGACGAAGCGAAAGTCGACTTTGTTGCCGTATCGGTCCGTGTAGTCAATCTGCTCGATCCGTAAGTACCCGTGGTCTTCGGTCGCGCTCGAGAACCGCTCGAACTTGAACTGGCGATCGATCACATAATAGAAGCGCTCTTCCTCCATGAAATAGATTTCCTCGACACCGTATTCGTTTTTCATATAACGCTCCGTCGAGTTCTCACTCACAACGTTCAGCATCGTCATGCACCAACCGAGGATTAGTAATAGAAGAAATGCTTTCATCCACCATAGGAATTGGTTCGAGGAGATTGGGGTCACCGGCAGTGGTTTGAGCGAATAGATGAGATCTCGCTTGTCTTTCATGTTGCAACTCCGTTCACCAAAAAGACCGGTGTCTCCACCGGTCCTAAGGAATTAGTATCCTGCGTATTGGAGGGATTGGATGAATGCGCGTTTCTCCGCACCCGATAAGTTGAACTCGAGGTCGTAGTCCGTTCCTTGGACCATGACCGTGATCCGGTTTTCCGGACGGACGTACTTGTCGACGAAGCTGATGAGTTTCGCATCTGGTTCGAACAAGTATGACTCTTCGACCGAGCCGTCCTCATACTCTTCATAGTAGACTTCGTAATCGTTAATGTTATGCGAGTAGGTCGCGCGACCGACACGGAGCGTCAACTTCTCAAATCCAGCGACCGAGCCATCCTCTGTGTAGCTACTGAGGAGGAACCCGAGGCCCGACTTCGACGGATGTCCGACGAAGAGTGGCACGAACGTGTCCGCGTACTTCGTCGTCGCATCTGCATAGAAGACTTCTTTATGAACCGTCACCTTCATACCATCCATGTAGACACGGTGGAAGTTGTTGTAGAGCGCGTGCTGTACTGTGATCGCCTTTGGCTTACTGACGTTTCCAGCGCCGTCACGGATGACGAGTGACATCTTCTGTCCCATCGTTTGACGCGGGATCTTCACGATGAACTTCCCTGTCGACATGACCGGTGCCGTATATGACTTCGTACCGATCTTGACGATGGCCGTCGCATACGGTTCGGCTTTTCCAAAGACGCCGTATGATGCCGCCGTCACCGATTGAGTCAATGTCGCCGGCTTTGGTGCGATGCGGTCTTTGTAGACACTGCGTTTCGAGACGTCGCTCGTCGCACCTTTCGTCGTGATCGTCTTCGCCGAAAGCCATGAGTAGGCCGGTTGCGGTGCGATGCCACGACGGTAGAGACCGTTCGCATCGAACTTCCCTTTATACGTGCTACTTCCGATCGAGAGCTCGACATATTGTCCCGGCTCCCCGACGACGCGCACTTCACGTGACGTCTCCGTCAACGGTTTGATGACCGGTGCGTCCGGACGTGCTTCCAGGTCTTCTGCGACGATGGCGCGTGTCGTCTCACTGATGTTGCCGCTTGCGTCGACGAGACGGACATCGATGACTTTGCCGACCGATTGTGGTGACATCTTGAAGACGGCCTCGCCACCTTCTAAGATGGTACGGACGTACGTCTTGCCGTTGATCATAATCTCCGCTTTCGCAGCCACTTCACCAGTGATCGTGAGTGTTGTCGACGTGTGGAGTGGTGCCGATAATACAGGTGCGTCAGGAGCAGTCACGTCTTCCGTCGTCTCTGCGTTGACGATTGTCGAAGGCGCGATACCTCCGAATGCGAGTGTGGTAGCTAGGAAAAGTGCTGCATATTTCGGTTGTTTCATAATAAGTGGGGTCCCCCTCAAGAATAATGACAATCGTTTACAAAATTATTATAATCTGTCCTTTTTCAAAAGGGTACATAAATTTTCTAAAATAGTCATATATTTTTCAAATTCACATTTCCTTCATTTTATAAAAAAGACACTCCATCGATTCGGAGTGTCTGAACGCTTATTATCCTTCGTTGATCATCGTCGCTTGTCCGCCTTGCCATAACCAGACGCCATCTTCTTTCACATAAAGATGAAGCATCCAGAAGCGACCTTCGTAGGCGTTCGTGCCGAGAATGAACTTCTCCTCGAGCAAAAGTTGGACGACGGCGAGGTCGCCGCGTACCGTCTCATCGAACGTGACCGTGTCCTGTGCGATCCATTGAATCGCTGTCGGGTCGACGTACTGGTCTAAGAACGTCTCTTTATCGAACTGACGCCCGCTCGAATCGACATATCGGAACGAGTCGTGCATGAGCGCCCGCATCGCGTCGAGATCGCCGGCCACCTGATGGGCCGACCGGTCGTCAGAAAGTTGTTTCATGTTGAGTGTCTCCATCGTTGTCCCTTCCTTTCCCCGTTTATCATAGCACAGATGGTCGAAAACGAACGAGTGGAATGCTGATCACAGATTCCTTCAATCATTTCCCTTTTATCGAAATAAGCAACCTTTTTCATCTCCACTATGTATATACTAAAAAATGTAAATTTCATGAATCGAGGTGGAACGCTTGAAACGAATCTTCAGTTTGTTTGTTCTCTTCACTTTCTATTGGACTCTCACCGCACAGGCGGTCGGGTCCGACGCCATGCTCCCTGCCGGCACGACGCTCTATGCCGACCCGGAGGAATCCAGCATCCTGCTCGTCACGAATGAGCCAAAGCGTGTCGACATCCAGAACGTGACCGAGACGCATACGTCCGTCACGGTCGATACACAGAACGGATTCGTTCGAAACGACGACGTCCGCTATGCCGTCACACGTTACACCCAGACAGAAACGGATGCGCTCGACGCTGCCGGTAATGTAGTCGCGACACTCGCCATCGGGACAGCCGTCGACGTCTTCGACCTCGAGGGCGATCGTCTTCTCACGACCGACGGGACGTATGTCGCCCGTGACGCCCTCGGTGAGACGATGCCGGAAGCGGTGACCCGCTACGCGAAAGCAGGTGCGGTCGTCTTGTCCGCACCAGACGGGGACACAATCGCCGAACTCGAAGCCGGGCAGACGCTCGACGGTATTGTCGTCGGTTCGATGCTTCGCATCGAGACGGCGGACGGCTTCGGCTATGTCGCCCTTGATGCGACGAGCACTCGTCCGATCAAGACGGGCACCCAGTTCGTCTTGACGACTTCTCCTTACACCGATGCGTCCGGCAAGATCATCGGCTCCCTCGTCCGCGGTGAACAGACGAGCGTCTATGGCACCATCGGAGACACTGCCCGCCTCTTCAAGGACGGCGCCTACGTCTATATGAAACGCGACGTGCTCGCAGACAAGATGCCACGCTACACGAAGACGGGCAGCCGTTATGCGCTCGCCGCGATCAACATCTATCAGGACACGGACAAGAAACAAGTCGTCGGGTCGCTGAAACGAAGTCAGCTCGTCACCATTTACGGGACGGACGGCGATTTCACACGCATCTATACGCGCGGCCAGTTCCTGTTCGTCGAGACGAAATCGCTCGGCACGACGAAACCGGCACCGCTCAAGACGGGACAACGGTACATCACGAAAGACACGCCGGTCTACGCACGGACGGTCCTGTCGTCGAAGACGTCCCTCAGCCTGAAGCGCGGACAACTCGTCACCATCTACGGGACGAAGGGCAACTATACCCGCATCTTCACACAAGGGAACTACTACTTCATCCCGACGAGCGTGACGAGCACGAAAAAACCGCCTCGCTTCGAATCGACGGGCATGCGCTACTCTCGTTATAACGAGGTCGAAGTGTATGCCTCAACGTCTGTCGCGAAACAAGTCGGTTCCTTGAAACGTGGGCAAGTCGTCGAAACGTTCGGGACGAGTGGATACTACACGCGCATCCGTCTGAACGGGACGTATCGCTATGTCGCGACGGGCTACCTCGCCGTCTCGAAACCGACTGCGAAACCGAAGGCAGGAACGGTCTTCTATACACAGTTCAACGGGACACCGTACTTCTCGTCTGATGTCGCATACGGTCGTCCGGCCGGCACATTACCACGCGGGACGAAACTTGTCGGGCTCCGCTCGATCGATGCCGACTTCTGGCACGTCCGTCTTCCGTCCGGGAAACGCGTCTACGTGTTGAACCCATATATCGCCGAGACGAAACCGAAGGCGATCCAACCGGCGAGCGTCTATACGGCCGCCCACTACGGGACGACGAAGAAGACGCCGTTCTACGCCAATCCGAACGACACTCGTCCGATCGGCTATCTCGATGCCGGTCGTCGCATCTACCCACGTGGGAAGAGTGGCGACTCGTATCTCATCCAGTACGACTGGCGCCCCGTCTACGTCAAGACGAAGGACATCCGCATCAAGCAGGATGCCTTGCTGAAGAAACGGGACAACTCGCAAAAAGAGCGTCTGATCAATGCCGCCGTGAAACATCTCGGAACGCCGTACACATGGGGCTCGCAGTCACCGCTGAATGGCGGATTTGACTGTTCCGGTCTCATCCACTACGCGACGAACCAAGCCGGGAAGATCGGCGGTCGTACGAACGTGTCGGGCTATTGGTATAGCGGACACTTCAAAAACAAGCGGACAGGGATCACGAGTGGCCGTCGCGGGGACATCGTCTTCTTCGCCGGCACGTATAAATCCGGTCCATCGCACATCGGCATCATGCTCGATGACGAGTTCTTCATCCATGCCGGGGGCGAGATGCTTCAAATCAACTCGATCCATGACCCGATGTGGCGCCCGTACTTCTTAGGGTACAAATCGCTATAAGGAGGATGCTAAATGTTTCAATATATCGACCCGTTCTTATGGCAACTCGTCATCGTCCCGTTTCTCACCATCGGCGGCGGTGTCGTGGTCGCCATGATCATGAAACGAATTTGGATCGGCCCTGTGGTGACGTTCTTGTTGAACGCCATCATCGAATTGACGTACTTTGCCGTCTATTATGACCACAGTCCGTTTGATGTCAGCCATCTCAGTTCGTGGAATGTCATCTTCCCGCTGATTTCGCTCTTGTTCTCGTTCATCTTCGTCGGATTGTTGAAAACAAAAAAATCTGCCTGATGTGTCGTGATTACTCGTTATAAGGAGGACTCTCCATGTTTCACTATATTGACCCGTATCTTTGGCAACTCGTGATCGTCCCAACGTTGACGATCGGAGTAGGGGTCGCCATCGCACTGCGCCTAAAGCGTTTGTCTATCGCTCCCTTGGTCACCCTGATTGCCTACTTGGGCATGGAGTGGTTCATGTATCGGGGCACCCTCTTCTTCTATACAAAGTGGTGGCTCCTTCCCCTTTTGGCATTGGGGATCACGTTCACGTTCATCGGAAAACGTCAGGTGGAGCATGCTTCGATCAAATGATCCTTGACAACGCATCTTCATCCCGTTAAAGTAACGATAACATTCATACGAACTCGCGATGAGAAAGAAGAGTAGCGCGAAGGGACGTCTCCAGAAAGCCGGTGGTCGATGCGAACCGGTGGCGTACCTTGCGTGAATGGGCTTTTGAGCGTTCAGACCGACATGTAGGCTCTGACGGGTCCTCCCGTTATCGGGGACAGCGAATGATGGTTCGCGATGAGTGGGAAGACAAGGCGTCTTTCAACGAAGGTGGCAACACGGGGAATCTCCTCGTCCTTCATGTCCGATTGGGCATGCGGGACGGGGAGATTTTTTGTTTGAGCGATTGGAGGTGGGCTGGTGACGTACCACGGATATACGCACCGCGGTCATCGTATACGAACAAGACGTGACCCTCTCGTTCGTGGATGAACTGAACGAGCGGATACGTTGTGAACTCTCCGTTCAAACGAGGCTTCGATTTTGTATAAAAATCTTGATAACAAATCGCCTCGAGAAGTGGTCGCACACGGATTGCGGACTTGTCCGCTACCGGCACCGTGAACATCCATAACAGTTCGTCATCGAACATGCACGATGTGGCGGTCGTCTTGAAGCGCACCGATTTGTCCCGGATGTAACGGAACAGACGGGTCGGTTTGACGGGCTGTCCATATACATGCCAAACGATCCGGATGGGGTCGCCCTCTTCGAACAACGCATCAAACAATTGCTGGGCATGACGAACGACAGCCTCAAAATATTCAAGATTTAATTCATCGGATTTGATACCAAGGTAAGGTGACAGCGTGTCCTCGAGTTCGATGTGCTCGATCAACGCTTCACCTGAAAATTGGTCAGGTCGTAAGACTGACATCGGCATATCCCCTTTCTACTATCCATTATAAGGAGGTTTTTTCAATGCAACAACGGACGATCAATGGTGACGAACTCACACCGGTGGCAATCTTCCACCGACTACAAGGTGAGCGAAAGGTATTACTCGAGAGTCGCGCGGAGGGCAAGCACGGTCGCTACTCCATCATCGCGGCGAACCCGGTCGAGACGATCCGAGTCGATGGGAACGACGTGACAGATGCAACGGGGACGTTCTATGCGGACGACCCGCTCCATGCCCTGTCAAAACGCATCACCCGTGACGACTTCACTGCCCCCTACCCATTCATCGGCGGTGCCGTCGGCTATATCGGCTACGACTTGCTTCGCGTATATGAACCAATCCCGAACACGCCGACCGTGACGCGTGATTTGCCGGACGCCCTCTTCCAGCGCTATGAGACGGTCGTCTTATACGACCACCTCGAGGAACAGGTCATCCTGATCGATACGAGTGAGACGGATGCGACCACGCGACTCGAGTCCATCCGGGAACAGCTCGAGACACCGGAGACGCACGCCCTCGAACCGGTCGTCCGGACGAGCGAGCGCATCTTGACACCGAAAGATGAATTTATTGACCGTGTGCTTCAGGCGAAAGAGGCCATCCTTGCGGGCGAGGTGTTCCAACTCGTCTTGTCGCAACGAATCGACGCGACGTTCACCGGGGACCCGTTCCACTTTTACCGGACGTTGCGGAAACAAAATCCGAGTCCGTACTTGTTCTACATCGACCTCGGGGAAGCGATCGTCCTCGGTGCTTCTCCTGAAAGTCTCGTCCGGGTCGAGAACGGCAAAGTGACGACGAACCCGATCGCCGGGACACGCCCTCGTGGAAAGACCGTCGAGGAAGACATGCGTCACGCAGAATCACTCCTTCAAGACGAGAAGGAACTCGCCGAGCATCGGATGCTCCTCGACCTCGGACGGAACGATATCGGGCGGGTCGCCAAAGTCGGCACGGTCACCATCCCGAAACACATCGAGCTCGAACGGTTCAAAAACGTGATGCATCTCGTCTCCGAAGTCGAAGGGGATTTACGTGACGATGTGACCCCAATCGATGCGCTCCGTGCCTGTCTTCCGGCCGGTACCGTGTCCGGAGCTCCAAAGATTCGGGCGATGCAGTTGATCGATAAGCTCGAGACGGTGAAACGGGAAGTCTATGCCGGGGCGGTCGGCTATCTCGACGTTCGGGGCGGATTCGACTTCGCCCTCGCCATCCGGACGATGGTCGTCCAAGGTGACACGGCCCATGTCCAAGCCGGCGCCGGCATCGTCTATGACTCAGACCCGGTGTCGGAATATGAAGAAACGCTGCACAAAGCCAAATCCCTTTTGGAGGTGTTCGCATGATTCTCCTCATCGATAACTACGATTCGTTCACATATAACGTCTATCAGGACGTCGCCCGCTTCAGTGACGTCTGCGTTATCCGGAACGATGAACATACGATAGAAGAAATCCGTCGTATGAACCCGAGTGGCATCATCCTTTCTCCTGGTCCCGGTGGTCCACAAGACGCCGGTGTCTCGCTCGCGGTCGTGCGACAATTGTCCGGTTACATCCCGATTCTCGGGGTCTGTCTCGGCCATCAGGTTATCGCCGAGGCGTTCGGCGGGGTCGTCGGTCGGGCGAACGAGGTGATGCATGGGAAAGTCTCACGGATCAATACGGTGCCAAGCGTCCTTTTCGAAGGATTGTCGATGGACGTCATGCGCTATCACTCGCTCGTCGTGCAAAAGACGGACCTGATTGTCACGGCGGAGACGACAGACGGTGTCATCATGGCACTCGAGCACCCGACGCATCCGACATACGGCGTCCAGTTCCATCCCGAGTCAATCGGGACCCCGGACGGACGTGGCATCTTCGAGCGCTTCGTCAAGTTGTGCACTCCCTCTTCCACCACACAACTGATTTAATTCTACCAAGATGAAGCATGTTCATTTCATTCAGATGGACTTGATTTATCTGACATTGACAAAGGAGAGAGTGACTTTTAACTTTTGTCAGTCTGTAAACTCAAAAGACTGCACCTTCCAATGCGAGGTGCAGTTCAATATGAATAAGCTCCTACAGTAGCCTAGTTTTCTTTAATTGCTGAATCAAATGAGCTATTATCACTCGCCCGTTCACTTGAAACTCTTGAGGATACTCATCTGGTTGAAAGATTTCCGCTCCATTCCGAATCCACTTTTCTCTGTAAACAGTCATAGCTTCTTCTCTCGATAAGAAGATTCCTTCAGTCATTTCCACATCGTCGTCATCACCAAATTGAAAACGGCAACAAGAACAAATTTCAAATGAAGGAAGGTTGTACTCATTGTAAGCCGGTTCTTCTAAACCATCATGACCACACACAGGACAGATATAATTCATTTGTTTCACCTCAAGATTCATCCCTTATCCCTGATTGAGACACATGCTTTTATTCCATCAACCTAAAAAGTCTTCCCGCTGAAAATCATGCTTGTCGATCTTGATGTTGTCACAGGCCACCCCGTTCGTCCGGAGCACCTGGATCGTTTCACGCAACAGCTCGTCACTACCGACGATGTAGAACAAGGCGTCCTTGTCGGATGCCATCCTCTCCACGCGTTCGTAATAGTCTTTCCGACTCGGCACGAACTCTGATGTGAAGCTTTCGTTCGATTCAAAGACGTCACCGAACAGATACGCCTTCGACGAATTGACGTTCAACGAATGGAGATGCGGGACACCTTCCCCGTTCGCCAAGTACTCGAGGACGACGGGACGGAATGTTGCGAGTCCGACCCCTGCCGATAAGAGATAGACGTTCTTCCCGCTCCGTTCGAGCGGGACGTTCGAATGTGTCTTGAACAAGGCGACCTTGTCCCCCGGTACCATGTCGCGCAGGATCGATTTGAACGTCGAGCATTCGGACTTGATGCGGGTTGTGATGCCGATTGCCCCTTCGTGCGGCAATGTCGATATTGACATATGGCGGACGAGACTTCGGTCCGGCTTGTCCCCGGCGTTGAACCCTTCGAGCGCGAGATGCGTATGCGCCCCTTCTTGCCACGTGAACTCAGGTGGCAAGGCGAGATGGAACGTGTATGTATCCGGTGCCTCGGCTACGACTTTAGTAATCGGTGTCCAGTCAATTTTCATGTGAATTCTCCTTTTCGTTAATACACCGCAATCGGCCCATACGGCCCTTCGATGATTTCCAGTTTCGTCTCAAAAATTTCGGATAAGATCTTCGCGTCCATGATCTCATCGACCGTTCCAAACGCAGCGATCTGTCCGTCTTTCATCGCACAGATGCGGTCCGAGTATTTCGCCGCGAAGTTGATATCGTGGAGCACCGTGACGATTGTCCGTCCGAACTCGTCGGCGACGTGGCGTAAATACTCCATCATCTGTACCGAACGGGCGATGTCTAAGTTGTTGAGCGGTTCATCGAGGAGGACGTATTCCGTCTCCTGACAGAGCACCATCGCCACGTAGGCACGCTGCCTTTGCCCTCCTGAGAGCTCGTCGAGATAGCGGTTCTCAAGCGCGGTCAAGTCGAGGAAGTCGATATATTTCGAGATGATGGCCTCGTCCTCTTTTGTGAGGCGCCCTTTCGAGTAAGGGAAACGCCCGAATCCGGCGAGTTGTCGGACCGTGAGCCGTGTCACGAAGTGATTCTCTTGACGCAGGATGGTGATGATTTTCGCCAAGTCTTTCGATTTCGTGCTCGACACGTCCATGCCGGCGACTTGGATCTGTCCCTCGTCTAGGTTGAGCAACCGTCCGATCATCATGAGCGTCGTCGATTTGCCTGCCCCGTTCGGCCCAATGAGTGAAGTGAACCCGGCTTTCGGGATGTCGAGCGTGAGCGGTCCGATGTGGACATCGTCTGTATACGATTTTTTGACTTGTTCGATTTGAATCATAGCGACCTCTTCCTTAGAATGACGGCCAAGAAGATGAGTCCGCCGAACAGTTCGATGATGACGGAGACGACACTTGGCGTCTGGAATATGTGATACATAAAGAAATATGCGCTCGTCAGGACGAAGAACCCTAGGGCGAACGCCATCGGAAAGACGTACTTATGGTCGTACGTCGAGGCGACCTGATAGCTGAGCGTCGCGACTAAGAATCCGAAGAACGTGAGCGGTCCGATGAGCGCCGTCGAGACGGACATGAGGAGTGAGATCAGGACGAGCGTGTAGATGACGCTCCTCCGATGATTCACCCCGAACGTCGTCGCGACGTCCTTGCCGAGTGCGACGATATTCAAGCGATTCGAGAACAGGAACAAGAGTGTCCCGGCGATGATGACGATGGGGATGACGATCGGAAAGTAGGCCACGTCGGCATTCGTCACCGAACCGAACAGTCGCGCCTGCAGGATATCGAACTCGGACGGGGCGAGCATTCGGCGCATGAACGATGACACCGAGTTCAGACCCGTCCCGATGATGATCCCGATGAGCAGCATGAGCTGCAGGTTAGCGTATTTCCCTGACAAGAGCCAACCGTAAAGGAGAAGACTCATCGTCACCATGAGGCCGACCTGTGTCAAGAAGGCGCTTGTCCCCGAGAAGCCGATCAACGCCCCTGCCCCGAAGAAGAAGACCATGCTCGTCTGAATCGTCGAATAGAGCGCGTCGAATCCAAGGAGCGATGGCGTGATGATACGGTTGTTCGTCACGGAGTGGAATGCGACCGTCGCAAGACTTTGACAGAGTGCCGCAATCAACATCGTGACGATGGCGACGATTCGCCGTTCCACGACCGGCACGAATGACGGAGAGTCCATCGGGACCGGATTGTTATAAAGGAGAAGCCCGAGCGCACACAACAGTCCGCCGAGAATGAAGGCACTTAAGAAGAGCCAATAGCGTTTGCTTGCCCGTTTCGATTGAAATGCCGAGGCGTGACGTTCTTCTCTCAATTCCCCGATTGATACGTCGACACCGTCTCGTTCCATGACCGTACTCATCGAACCCCTCCCTTCTTCCGTTGTCGTATCAAGATCATGATGAAGACGACTGCACCGACCGTCCCGAGAATCAGGGAGACCGGGAGCTCGAACGGCATGATGATCGTCCGTGAAATCAAGTCACTGACGAGAATCGCACCCATCCCGACAAGACAGACCCATGGCAGGTTGCTGCGCAAATCATCCCCGCGGAACATCGAGACGAGGTTCGGGACGATGAGTCCAAGGAACGGTAAATTCCCGATGACCGTCGCCACGACACCGACCGATAAGGCGATGAGCCCCGTCGCCATCATCATGAGCTGGTTATAGTTCACGCCGAGACTCGTCGCGATGTCTTCCCCTAACCCCGCGAGCGTCAAGCGATTCGCCAGTAAGAAGATGAGTACCGTCACGACGATGATGACCCATAGATACTCGTAGCGCCCGATTTGCACCGAGGCGAACGAACCGACGAACCAGCCCTCGATCGCCTGACTGGCTCGGAAGAACAGACCGAGGAACGTCGAGATAGCGGAGATGACCGCCCCTAACATGAGCCCGATGATCGGTACGATGAGCGATGAACGAAGTTTCACCGAACGTAAGAACCAGAAGAAGACCATCGTCCCGATGAACGAGAAGACGATCGCCCCGGTCATCCGCATCATGAGGCTCGGTGCTGGTACGAGTAAGTAAACGGTGAGCAGTCCGAGTCCCGCCCATTCGAGCGTCCCCGTCGTCGTCGGTTCGACGAGTCGGTTTTGCGTGATGAGCTGCATGACGAGCCCCGCCATCGCCATCGCCGCACCCGTCAGCATGAGGGCGACCGTCCGTGGGACTCGGGTGATCCAAAACATATCGAAGCCGTCTGTTCGTGACAAATCGTACACCCCGGTAAAGAGCGACAGCACCGCCAAACCGAGGACGATGATCACGGTGAACACGAACGACTTCGTCCACAATCTAGAAAAGGAGGGCTGAGACATCGTCTCAACCCTGGCTGTCAATGGTTTTTGCATAACGGAACCTTACTTCGCAAGCGCTTCCGTGACACTGTTGAAGAATTCCGCGTACGTTTGAATCGATTCGTTCAAGTACGTGTCTTTCGGTGCATAGACGATTTGCTCTTTCGACACAGCCGTCGTCTTTTGAAGCGCCGGTGCGTTGTCGATCACGTCTTCTGCTGGTACTGCGCCTTCTGCGTCACCGAGTGGTGCGTCACGGTCGAGAACGAACAACCAGTCTGGGTTGCTTTCTGCGATGGCTTCGACGGATACTTCGTCACCTTCGTGGTCACCTGTCTTCTTCTCGACTTCAAGGGCTGGGACCCATCCGAAGATGTCGTACATCGGTCCGAACACGCGTCCCGTTACCGGAGCTGAGAACCCGATGTCTCCACCCGATACGATGACCGACATGATTGTATCTTTTCCGTTGTATGCCGCTTTCGCGTCTTCAATCGACTTGTCGAGATCCGCGACGATGGCTTCGGCTTCTGTGTTTTTGTCAAAGATTTTTCCGAGTGTGAGCGTCGTGTCTGTCAATCCTTTGACTAAAATCTCACCCGGTGTACCTGAGTCTTCTGGGATCTCGATGTTCAAATCGATGACCGCTGCTTCTGGTACCAACTTTTTAATGTCCTCGTAGTAATCTGCGAAACGTTGACCGACGATGACGACGTCCGGGTCAACTCCTGCAATCGCCTCTAAGTTCGGCTCGAAGTGCATGCCGACGTCCGCGATGTCTTTGTCTGATGCATATGGCGACTCTGCTGGAAGGAGTCCGATCGGTGCCGCCACCAAGTCGATGTCCCATGCTGCCAATGTTTCGAACGTCCGGTTATCTAGGGCGACGACCTTCTCCGGGTTGACCGGTACCTCGATTGTGCCGTGTGCGTCTGTAATTTCGACCGTCTCTGTCTTTGTTGCGCCGTCGACGTTTTCTTCTTTCTTCGTCTCACTCGTTCCGCCACATGCGGCGAGTACGAAGACGAGCAACGTCAACATGAGTGAAATCTTGAATTTCCCCACTTCATCCATCTCCTCTGTATGTCAATTTCAATGATTCTCGCACCAAAAACGAGCCACGTTGGTTATGTATGTCTATTCTCACGTTCTCATTATCAGTGATAATGATTATCATTGTCGTTTTCATCAAGTAGCATAACAAACAAAATGTGGATACGCAATGCCAATTTGACAAGATTCGGATAGGAAAATTTTTCTTTCTATAGATGCACGCACAAAAAAAGAAAGTGGGAGGTCCACTTTCTCAAACGAAGTAATAGATGATGCCATCCGTAAAATAATCGAGAGCTTCAAGTAACGTGAAAAAGATTGATACGATCAAATAGATGATTCGTTCATCTCGTTCCAAGCGTCTCCAAATAAACAATAGGATAACCAATCCAATTGGTCCAAAAATCAGACAACCAATCAAGAATGGGACTACTTGAGCCACAAAAGGTAATTTTTTCTCGTTCTCAGTCATTTCACTCATGCCTCCGAGATCCCGTTCGCCAACAACAACAAGAAAGTCCAAATCGACAATGGGATCATCAATCCGATTGTCGCAAGAATGTAGCAAATCCACTTTCAGAATTACTCATTGTCATCACGATTTCGTTTTCGATTGAGAATGATGTACGTTACGAATAAGACGAACGTATACGTCGCTGAGAAAATCACGATGCTCAATAACCCGTTCGGTATGAATTTCCTGATGAAGAACAACGAAAACACGACCGAGAAAAACAAATACGGTCCTCGATCATCAGTCGGCGTGTCTCGCCAGTAAATGATCAAGATGAGAAGCGCGAGCGGGCCGCAAAGGGCATACAAAAAGAAAAACGGCGCGCGACGCATCAAAAATGGGGTTGTTTTAGGTTCGTCCATCTGACTCATGCCTCCGAGATCCCGTTCGCCAACAGCAACAGGAAAATCCAAATCGACAACGGAATCATCAACCCGATTGTCGTAAGTAGCGTGTAGATTTTAATGATTCGATCCTTCGTGAACAGTCCCCAAATCAACGTGGCGAACAAGGCGATGTCAATCGCGAGATATACCCAGATGACCGTCATCAAATCGAGGTTCGGAAACACTCGACCGTTCAAGGTGAGGAAGGTGATCACCGTCACGATAAAGAGTCCGAGCGTTGCGTATAGTGGTGCGTATCGCTTGTTCATACGAGCATCGCCCGCTTCCGTTTGACCATCTCAAGACAGCGGCGGACACACGTATCCACGTAGCCATCCAATTGATGCGGGAGGAACATCGTGTACGTCCCCTCTTCTGTCATCGTCGCGTCCCGCTCGACTTTCTCGATTAGTTCAACGAGCTTCGGATTTCCTTTCAAACGTTCAAAATTGAAATCCCCTAGTCGTTTCGACAGGCGAGCATTATACGCATCAAAGTCCGCATAATAAGCCGCCTGTTTTGACGGGTCCTGGGTGATGAGCTCTTTCAACCAACCTTTATAGAACCCTTGCAACCAGATCTCATCCGCGACGAGGTGCGCGTAATAGCCGAGTCGATACGAGAAGTCTTCCTCCTTGCTGTCAATCCAATATTGGGACAGATCCAAGCGACGAGATAAATCATCATGGCGTCCTGAGTAATAATGGGATGCCTCTTTTTCTGTCGTCGCATCCGGTGCGAGACTTCCGAGCAAAAATGCGACCTCATCCATCTCCGATAACGCTGGTAACATCTCGTTCGCGATGACGAGATGCATCAAATGTGAACCCATGTCACGTCCCCCTTTTCCCTGATTATTCCATCAACGTTCTATCTCGACAACCCCTTGCAAATTTTGATAGACTAACTTTACTGAACGGTAAGTAAAGTAAAGAGAGGTGTGATGGGATGAGTAAAAAACAATTGTTGCTACAGACAGCCGCCCAGATGATTCGAGAGGACGGGATCAGCCAGTTGTCGCTCGAACGATTGGCAACGAAAGCAGGAATCACGAAAGCCGGGGTCCTCTATCATTTCGACAATAAGGCCAACTTATTGCGACAGATGAACGAATTCGCCATCGAGACGTTCGAGAAACGAATCACCGCCCATCTATCGGACGGTCCATATTCGTTTACCCGTGCCTATGCACTGGCGACATTGGATGATGTCGATCACGGAGATATGGACCTCGTCGCCGTCTTCATCTCCTCACAAGAAGATGCGACGAGCGAGTCAATCTGGAGTGACGTGTCGACCGGTTGGGACGAGCGATTCGCTGTCGACGGACCGGACCAGGATGCGATTTTGAAACTTCGCCTTCTCTGTGACGGCTTTTGGTTCGCTGTCTTGTATGGGTATAGCGAATCATTCAAGGACCGTGCGGCGACACTCATTCGGGAAGCATGTGACGAGTTGCTTCAAGGAGGATTGTAATATGGGATTCATCTATTTGATTGGGGCCATCGCCTCGGAACTGTTCGGGTCGAGCATGTTGAAAGTGAACGCCACCTCGACGAGTCGACTCCCGATTCTCGGGGTCGCCTTCGGTTATGGGACGGCGTTTTATCTCTTATCACTTGCCCTCTTCACCATCCCGCTCAGCTTCGCGTATGCGTTTTGGAGCGGGGTTGGGACGGCACTCACGGCAGTGATCGGGTTCGTCGTCTTCCAGGAACAGATCAGTCGTCAAAAAATTGCAGGGATTGGGCTCGTCATCATCGGGCTCGTCTTGATGAAAGTGTGAGGTGAATCGGAATGAAAGCCTATCTTTTACTGTTCTTTTCTATCGGATTTGAGGTACTCGGGACATCGATGTTGAAACTGTCGGACGGATTCACGAATCTCGTGCCGAGCGCCATTCTATTGGTCAGTTTCGCCGCCTCGTTCACCCTCATGGGCATCGTGTTGAAGACAATCCCTCTCAGTATCGCCTATAGCATCTGGGCCGGACTCGGGACCGTGGCGACGGGACTCATCGGGGTGTTCGTGTACGGGGAAGTTCTCTCGGCATTGAACGGAATCGGTCTGTTGTTGATCGTCCTCGGCGTCATCGTGATGAATCAACGAAGAGAGGAAATCGTGACATGAACGAGTTGGCAAATCATCTTCAAACACTAGAAGAAGCGTTATTGACGACGGAAGTCAGGCAGTCGACGGAGCGATTGCGTGAACTGTTGGCCGACGACTTCTTTGAAATCGGTAGCTCGGGACGGTTGCTGTATCAAGACTGGGATCAAATGACACTCCAGCTCGACCCGATCGAGGCCGAGTTATCCGTATTCACGCTGCATCCGTTGACGGAAAGTCACGTCTTGGTGACGTACCGTCTCGTTCAACCGGTATTGAATCGCGAAACACGCCGCAGCTCGATATGGGTATTCGTGGACGGACGTTGGAAGATGCGGTTCCATCAAGGCACGGTCGTTCCACCAGAGGCAACTTGATTGCTGAACATCCTCGTCGAAGCACTCGATGCGTACGGACCGTATTTCTGTGGTTATGCGGCGGTACCAGGTGAACGGGTCGCCCTCGCCTATGTGAAGAGTGTCGAAGGCGCGCAGACCGGAAAGACGTACGAAGTGTATTAACCTTGAAGCATCTCTTCAGGAGGTGCTTTTTTCGTACCTTGCACTTTATTTTATCTCCCTCGTCCGGAAGATTCCGCTATACTCGGGGCATCTTATGCCCGAGAAAGGTTGAAGTTTCATGAAAGACAAAACGTTTCGCGCCCTTTATCATATCCCTCCTTCTTTCGTCGAACACCCACTCCAAAAGCGCGTCCTTCAGGCGATTGGTCGTCCTCAGGAATCGATGGTCGAGGTCATCTTCCGCGTCGGTGGGTTCGGCACGTATGATGTGAGTACGATCACCTTTTTTGAGCGAGGCACCGTCCTTCGTCACATCGAGCGGTCCGACCGATCGATCACCGAACCCTTTGAATTCGAATACTATGAGGGAGAGGAAGCCAAACAGATGCGTGTGGCGTTTCATCTGCTTGGCACGAATTGGTGGCCGACCGTTTTCGAAGAACTGGAAGGGGTACATACACTAGATGGCACACAGTGGAGCCTCAGCGTATACTCGAACGGGACACTCATTCACGAGCATCATGGCAGTAACGCCTACCCGTCCGAATGGGAGCAAGTGACTCGCCTGTTCGGTATTGAGTAATGAGATTCAAAAGGTATTAGACCATTTTAATCATATCTTGTATATTGCAATCATTTTTCAAATGATTCATATACAATGTATTAAAAAAGAATTGAGGATAAGGTCATGTGGAAAAACAAAAAAGTCATATACATTACTGTCCCCTTCGCTTTTCTTGTACTTTGGATAACATATTCAATCAATCAGCCTCCAAAATGGTTCGGACAATCCACGGATGGTAAATGGGAAGCGGACTTCAACAGTGAAGTGACTTCTCCAAAAGGGTATTGGAGCGGAAGAATCTATTCTGAAGAGGACCACCGAGTTGAGGTCCAAACAATTGCTTTGAGTAAAAATGGTAAACTCATTCACGATTTAGATGTCAATGAAACCGTAACGAAGAACCAAGAAATTGAGTATCTATCTACAACCAAAACATTTTCTGATAAACAGGATGAATATGTCGTTCAAGTATCTTGGAAAGACTCTAGTGGCACTTATCAAGATGTAATCCACTTATCTCCTCAAACAAGATATTTTGTTTTGCCGAAAGTCTTATTCGGTTCTCACTTGTCTTACTAACTTTTAATACATAAGAAATGGCTGGATGAAGAAAATAAACCTTCATCCAGCCATTTCTATATCTCTCGTATTTCTATTTCCGATAGGTCAGTCCGATATACTGCATCTTCTCGTTGAACAAACGTGGGTACGCCAGATAGCCGACGAGCGTCGCCGAGATCGAGGCAGTCGTCAAAATCAAGAACAGGATCAAGAGTTGATACAAGACCGCTTCCATCGGGTCGGCTCCTCCGATGATGAGTCCGCTCATCATTCCCGGTAGCTGGACGAGTCCCATCGTCTTTTGGGCCTCGACGGTCGGGATCATACTCGTCCGAATCGCATTCTTCAAGCTGCGGTCGATGGCCACTTTCGGCGTTCCGCCGAGCGAGAGAATGAGTTCGATGACATCGTCACTCCGCTCGACCTCGTCTTTGAACTTATTCAAGAACAGAAGCGACAACACCATGCTGTTCCCGATGACCATCCCGCTGATCGGAATGACTTTTTCCGGCTCGAATGGGATGATACCGAGCCCGAGCATGAGTCCCATCGTCAGCGCTTCAATCGTCACGAGCGTCAAGACGATGATCCACATGATGCCCGGAATGCCGTCCCCTTTCCGTCGGATGTTTTGTGTCGCGGCGACAATCATAAGTAAAATCATCAACAGCATGAAGATCGGACTGTCGCTCTCAAAGACGAACGTCAAGATATAGCCGATGATCAACAGTTGAATGATGGAGCGGACGGTCGCGATGATAATATCACGCTCGAGTCCAAGTCGTAGGACGAGTGTCAAGGCAAGCGGGATGACAACGAAGATGAGCGCCGTCGCGAGTTCAATATATGACATCAATCTTCCCCCCTGACGAATCGTTGGATGACGGGATTGTCCGACTCATCGATGAACGATGCGTCCCCAAATGCAAGTAGTTCCCCGTCCTTCAAGAACCACATGTCGTCACTCACCCGCCGTGCCTGGTCGAGGTCATGGGTGATCCAAATGACGGTCACACCGTATGATTGTTGCAGTTTTCGAATGAGTCGCTCGATTTCTTTCACTGTCCGGTAATCGAGGCTCGCCGTGATCTCATCAAGTAAAAGCACGTCCGGTTTATTGACGAGCGTCCGGGCGATGGCGACCCGACTCCGCTCCCCACCCGACAGTGATTTGATGGGTTGGTCGAGGAGCGCCTCACTTAAGTCGACGCGATGGAGCAATTCGGCAGCCCGATCGCGGTCAAGTGTCTCGTCGAAGATGGCTTTCGGGAGATTCAAGTTGTCGTACACCGTCCCTTGAATCATCGGCGCGCTTTGGAACGCCATCCCGATTTTCTTTCGTAGTTCGAGGATGTCCATCTCCGCGATGTCTTCCCCTTTAAAAAGAATCGTGCCCGTATCTGGTGACAGCAATCCGTTGATATGCTTCAGACACGTCGTCTTGCCGGCACCGCTCGGTCCGACGAACGTCGTGATTCGTCCTTCCCGAAACGTCCCGGACACATGGTGCAGGATGTCTTGATGACTCACATCTTTGAATTCAATGATTGACATGCTTCTCTCGCCTCCTGGTTCTAGTGTACAAAAAAGAGAGGATAAGGTGGTCAAGAATGCAGTCCGGAATCGGCTGTCCAAGAAAATCAATCATTAGCAGTTTACTGTTTCGGTATGTACATTTCTAAGGCATAAATGGTGGAGGAAGGATTTGAGTCATTTCTTCTTTCAATTCCTCTTTGAATCTATTCATTTCAAAATCATTCATATAAAAGATCAATTCACGTGGTTTACCTGTCTGGAAACGGAGCATGAACCTATAAAGAATCACCTCTTCACATTCAATTGTCATTCTAAAAATCGGTTCCACAGGATTGAGAATGAATTTGTTCAGTTCTCCGTCTAACATGAGCGCAATTTGTGAAATCAGATATTCATACTCCGATTTCATGAGTAAAGCACCATAAAAATGAAAACTCCCTCTCGATTCGACCGATAACGCTAACGTTGAAAAAATAAATGGATCGTCTTCCTTTTCTTCATATTTTCGAGGAAAGAGTTCAAAAAACAATCCAGCACGCTCTACAATCGCCATTCCTTACACCTTCTTTGCAAATAAAATCTATGCTAGACCATCTTTGTTATTACTGGAGAATCAGCGGATAGCACTTCAATCACATCATTTGATGTAAGAAAAACATAGTGTTCCACTTCAACTATGCCTTCATACCGCTCCAAAGATTCTTGGGCGAACCATTCCAGATAACTAGAATTTTTCATTTTGAATAACGTCCAATTCCCGTACTCAAGATGTGCATAATGCTGATGCAGATGCTCTAACATCCTCAATCGTGAACCCTCATCCGAGTTTCGATAAGAAATCAAAAGACCATCAAACAGAAATGAATATTTCTGCCCCTCGGTTTCGTCCCTTAAGATAATTCGCAAAGAATCTCCATCGTCCAATAGTGACTCTTTATACAGACGTGCCGACATAGACTCTAACGGATTCCATTTTTCCCATTCATTCATCTAGCTTCCCCCACTCGTCATTCATTCACTTGAATTTATTATCTTCGATCTTTTGAGAGAATTCCCAACCCTAACAGTAAGAGACCTAAAATTAACACACCAACAAATGTAGTTACGGTCATATTTCGTCACCTTTCGAATCATGTCATCTGTTACAACATTGGAGTTACATTTTGAAATCCATTGTCCGTATAATGCGTTCATTTCTTACTCATTTCCTTGATAAACATAGTCATCTCAGACCAAAATGAACATATTTCTTTTTGTTACAGGTTAAACGAACAAAGCGCTCGACCGTTTCCACACGAAACAGTCGGGCGCTTTTGTTAATTATACTCCCGTTCGATGACGAAGCTCGTCTTGTCTCCACGGAAGTAGGAGCGTGAGTATTCAATCGCTCGTCCCGACTCATCCTCTGTCACCGTCTCGATATGGAAGCACGGCGACCCGAGTGGACAGTCGAGGAGCGCACTCACCTTCTCGTCAGCTAAGGCAATCTCCAGTGCCTCTGTCGTCTTGGCGACATGAACGTCGTGAACCTCGGCGAGTGTGCGGAAGAGCGAATGCTCCGCCTGTTCCTTCGTGATCCCCGGTGCAATCTGCCACGGGATGAACGAGACCTCATACTGCGTCGGTTCCCCGTCCGCATGACGGATCCGCTCAATCTTCTGGATCGGGGCATTGTCTTCCGCTTCAAACACCGATGCGATTTGACCAGACGCCGAGATGACCGAGATGTCGATCAAGGCGACTTGCCCACGTTTTCCTTGGACGGCGAGCTGGGCCGCATAGTTGTTCGGCGTGTACGACAACGTTTGTTGGACTTTCTTCCCGGCTACGAACGTCCCGCGTCCTTGTTGACGGACTAGATAGCCTTCCATCGTCAACTGGTTAAGTGCGCCCCGTACCGTCGTCCGGCTCACATCGAACTCCTCGCAAAGCGCGTATTCGGTCGGAAATTTTTCCCCTTCTTTATAGTGCCCACTTTTGATGCGGGACAGCAGTTCATCCTTGATTGCGGTTTGGAGCGTCGATTGCGACATGTCTCCATCTCCTTTACGTTGGGTTGGTTCCTTTATTGTGATACAGCAAGCATACAAATGCAAATACAAAAACTTATTTGTATTATTTGTATTTTTTATATTGCTGAAAGTTGTATCATTTGTTATATTTGTTACGACAAAAAGAAATCGCTTTCAAAAGGAGGAGTTGGCACCATGGCAGTCAAGGTCGTCATCATCGGCGGTGGGTCCAGTTACACCCCGGAAATCATCGAAGGATTGATTGATCGACAGGCAACGTTCCCCGTTCGGGAGATCGTGCTCGTCGATATCGAAGAAGGGAGGGAGAAATTAGAGATCGTCGGTCGTCTCGCCAAGCGGATGATTGAGAAGGCAAAGGCCGAGATCACACTCAGTTGGACGCTCGACCGAAGAGCCGCACTCGTCGGCGCAGATTTTGTATCCACACAGATTCGGGTCGGTGGACTCAAGGCACGTGCGCTCGATGAACGCATCCCGCTCAAGCATGGCTTCATCGGGCAAGAGACGAACGGCGCAGGCGGATTATTCAAAGCGTTCCGTACCATCCCCGTCTTGATCGACTTGGCAAACGAAGTCGCCGAGATTTGTCCGGACGCCTGGCTCGTCAACTTCACCAATCCGGCGGGCATCGTCACCGAGGCCGTACTCAAGCACTCATCTCATAAGAAGGTCATCGGTGTCTGCAACATCCCGTTCAACATGCGAAACTCGGTCGCTGAGATCCTCGAGACGCCTGTCGAACGAGTCGCGATTGAATTTATCGGATTGAACCATTTCGTCTTCGGTCGTCACGTATGGGTCGACGGTGTGGACCGGACGAGTGACGTCCTCGCCTCGCTCAACGCAGGCAACGACTACTCGCCGGCGAACATTGTCGGGCTCGGTTGGAGCGAATCGTTCCTATCGTCACTCGGCATGTTACCGAACCCGTATCATCAGTATTACTTCCAGACGAAAGATGTATTGAAGAAAGACCTCGAGGCGTACGAACAAAACGGCACCCGTGCCGAAGTCGTGCAACAAGTCGAGGCACAGTTGTTCGAGAAGTACAAAGACGTCGATCTCGCCGTCAAACCGGAAGAGCTTGAAAAACGTGGAGGCGCCTACTATTCAGACGCCGCCTGCAACTTGATGGACTCGATTCACAACGACCGCGGTGACATCCAGACGGTCAACACGCTCAATAACGGCACGATTCGGGATTTACCAGACGACGCGGTCATCGAAGTGAACGCCGTCATCACGAAGTCGGGGCCTCGCCCCATCTCCATCGGCGCGTTGCCGCTGCCGATCCGTGGGCTCATCACGAACTTAAAAACGTTTGAACAGCTCGCCATCCAAGCGGCTGTATCTGGCACGTACGAGGACGCCTATCTTGCCTGCCTCATGAACCCGCTCATCCAGGACGAGAAACGGATCGACCCGCTTCTCAAAGAGCTGTTCACAGCGCACGAGGCGTACCTACCCCAATTCAAAAAGGAGGTTTACTCATGAACAAGTTTATTGAAATCGCGGGACGTATCGGGTCCCAAAGGCACTTAGTCGCCATCCGTGACGGATTCGTTTCCGTCATGCCACTCATCATCGTCGGGTCGCTCGCGGTCCTTATCAACAACTTCCCAGCCGTCAACATCGGTGGTCTCTCACTCGACTTCGTCGGATCAATGAACAGTATGTTTGGCGAAGGCAACTGGCAAGGACTCGGTGGTAGTATTTGGAACGCGTCCTTCGCGATACTCGGGCTCCTGATCGCCTTCTCCATCGGGTATAACTTGGCCCGTTCATACGGGATTGACGGGCTCGCGGCGGGGATTTTGTCGCTCGCTTCGTATATCATGCTCGTACCGGTCACTGCTGACTGGGGTCTCAACTTCGCATGGCTCGGCGCACAAGGACTCTTCGTCGCTATCATCGTATCGATTGTCGTCACAGAAATGTTCCGCTACCTCATCAATACGAAACTGACGATCAAGATGCCAGAAGGTGTACCAGGTGGGGTCACACGTTCATTCCAAGCGCTCATCCCATCAATGATTATCTTGACGGTCGTCGCAGGATTCCAGCTCTTCATGACGCTCGTCGTCGAACTCAGTGTATTTGAAGTCATCTTTAAAGCGATCCAACAACCGCTCCAAGGATTCGGTGACTCACTCCCGGCTGCCTTACTGATCGCCTTCTTGAACCACATCCTTTGGTTCTTCGGGCTTCACGGGACGAACATCATCGGCTCGGTCATCGAACCGGTCTATCTCCCGCTCATCGAGCAAAACTTGGCTGCCTTCCAAGCTGGAACGTCAGCGTTTGATGTACCGTACACAGTCACAAAACCGTTCTTGGATGCGTTCGTCTTCATGGGTGGATCGGGTACGACGTTCGCGCTCTTACTCGCGATCTTCATCGTCGTCCGCAAACAACGGAATCACCCGTATCACCAAGTCGCAAAACTGTCGACACCAGCCAGTCTCTTTAATATCAACGAACCGGTCATCTTCGGTCTTCCGATTGTATTGAACCCGATCATGCTCGTACCGTTCATCTTAGTGCCGGTCACGCTCACCATCGTCTCTTATGTCGCGCTCTCGACAGGCATGGTTCCGAAGACAGTCGCCATCGTCCCTTGGACAACGCCACCGATCATTAGCGGCTATTTGGTCACAGGCGGTAGCGTCCGCGGCGTCTTGCTCCAAATCGTCAACTTGTCGATTGCGACAGCGATGTATATTCCATTCGTCATGGCAGGAGCGAAGGCGATGACAGCCGAAATCAATAAAAACAAATCTGCTACTGAGGAAGGAGAAAAGATTTCGTGAAAACCGAAACCATCCAAGAACTCTCGTTTATGATGATCTTACATGCCGGAAACGCACGCTCCTCTGCATTCGAGGCCATCGCTGCCGCGAAACGCGGTGAAGCGGACGAAGCGGCGGCAAAGTTGAAAGAAGCCGATGCGGCCTTCTTGGACGCACACAAGCTACAAACGGAGCTGTTACAAGAAGAGGCACGGGGGACGACGAGCGACATGAGCGTCCTCCTCGTCCACGCACAAGACCACCTCATGACGGCGATGACCGTGAAAGAGCTCGCCGTCGAAATGATTGACATGATCACCCGTTTGAATCGATTGGAGGAAACGACATGAACATCTTACTCGTCTGCTCGGCAGGAATGTCGACATCGATCTTAGTGGAAAAAATGCGGAAAGAAGCCGCTGCACGCGGACTCGACGCATCCATTGACGCGATCCCCGAGTCGCGCTTGAAAGAACAATCGAACGTCGACGTCATTTTGATCGGACCCCAAGTCCGTTACCTCGAAGGCAAAATCAAGTCGTCCGTCGACGTACCGGTCGCGGTCATCGATAACATGGCGTACGGGATGATGAAAGGTGACCTGGTCCTCGACCAGGCACTCGGTCTCGTCAATGCCTAAAACGTTCGTCCTCGTCAACGCTGATGATTTCGGATTGACGACAGGTGTGAACGCCGGCACCTTGGAGAGTCATCTGAATGGAATCGTCAATTCGGCGACGATGATCATGAACGGGTATGCCGTCGAGGAAGCGGTCCGACTCGCGAAACAACATTCGTCGCTCCGCGTCGGGGTCCATCTCGTCTTATCTTGGGGCAAACCGCTCGCCGACACGAGCGCCCCTCTCACGAAAGAAGACGGCACGTTCCGCTACACAAGCCGTTTCTTGACTGAAGACTCACCTGACCCGGAGCTCGTCTATCTCGAGTGGAAAGCCCAAATCGAGGCGTTCCTTGCGACCGGACTTCCGCTCGACCATCTCGACAGCCACCATCACATTCACGGTTGGCCGGTTCTGCACGACATCATCATTCGTCTCGCTGAAGAATATGACACGACGTTTCGGGCCTTAACGACGCTCGGGTCACGCCGAGACTTGTGGGTGACCGAACGGTTCAGTGATCAGTTCTATGCGGACGGTGTCTCCCATGCGACGCTCGACGCCATCGAACCAGGTGGATCCATCGAAGTGATGGTCCATCCGGCCGACCTCGATGATTGTCTTCCGAGCGTCACGTCTTACCTCGAGCCACGCCTCCTCGAAAAACAGGTGTTGGTCGACTATGAACGCCCCGACTGGTGGGCATGACAAAAGCGGGTTCCCTTTCACGGGGACCCGCTTTTTCATAGGTCGAACGCTTGTTGAATCTGCGCCGCCGTCTCTTCCGGACTTAAGTTCGTGTTATCGATCCGAAGATAGTGCTCGACGTCTAATTCCCCCGGACGTGAGTTCAAGCGATACATCGTTGCCGTCTGCTTCAGTTCTGCCTCGGACCAAGCGATGTCACGCTTCGACGGTTTATGGGCAAGACGGTTCTCCGTCGTATTGCGCGCGAGGCGCTCTTCCATCTCGGCCTCGAGCTCGACGTAATAGATGTCCGCCCCGTGTGACTCGAACAAATCCGTCACTTTCTTCACGTAATCCCAGTCTTCCTGCATGTCAAACGCCCAGACGAACGTGAAAATCATGCCGGGTAGATCACTCTTGGCGACCGATTCGAACAGTTCTTGACGAAAGTGTTGGACGAGTCGCTTCCCTTCCGGCGTCCCGTAATTGAAGAACGGTCCGACGAGGTCGATCGTCATGTGATTATGGAATAATTTCAGTCCGGTTTTGTCGGCGAGCGCCTGCCCGACCGTCATCTTGCCGACGGCTTGCGGACCAAATAAGATGATGAATTTCATTGGATTTCCCCCTACATCTTTTGAAGATTTTATCATGTGACTTAAAATGTGTGACCCCTCCAAAATATTTGTTTACCTCTTTCCAAATGAAGGAATAAGCATAGCATCGAACTTTATGGAAAGAAGGTGCCCCTGTGACTTGTCCCCACTGCGGAAAGAAGACACGATCGAAAACGGTCTGTCCGACGTGTGGCCGCCGCTCACGTCGCACGATTTGGTTATTTGCCACCCCATTCGCTATCGCACTCATTGCCTTTGTCACCTTCATTGGAAACGCCTATTTCACGGACATGCTACGTTCGACCGACTCGCTCGCCGATCAGGTCAACTTGCCGATTGGGGAAGATACGGTCTCCGCTGACGAAGCGACACCGGTCGACTTCGCCGCACTACAAGATAGCCTCTTCACCGTCAGTTACGGGACGGGATTTTTGGTGAGTTCACGCGATGTCGTCACAGCGGCCTCGAATGTGGCTGGATTGACGAATATCATCATGTACCATGAAGGGCAGGCCGTCTCCGGTACCGTCGTCGGTCGGACGAAGCTCATCGCTGTCATTCGAATCGAAGAGACGGAGAACACACCGTACACCCTCACGCAAGCGATTGCAGCAGAGGATGAGACGTTGATCACATTGACGATGCAAGAACGAATCAACGGAACGGTCACATTCGCCGAGAACGGCTATAGCCGAAACTTTGAATTACCTCGTCATGCGTATGGCAGTCCACTCCTTTCAGCATCCGGGCGAGTCGTCGCCATCCATTTGCGAGGAATCGCCTTGCCGACCGCACTATTTGAGCAAGACATCCGGACGTTCATCGCAAAAGATGCACCGGCACCGCCACCTATCGAACTCGCACCGGTCGAACCGATCAAACCAGATTTGACAGAAGAACCGGTCGTCGTTCCGGAAGCACCCCCTATTCCCGAGGCGCAACCTGAAATCCCACCGGCCACTGAACCGGAGGCGCCGGTCGAGGAAGAAGTCGAAGAGGAAGTTGTGGAAGAGCCCGAACCGACGACACCGGAAGTGACGCCGGAAGAGCCTGCGGAACCGCCAAGTGAACCAGAGGAACCGACGGACCCACCGGAAACGGAAGAGCCGATTGAAGACGATCCCCCGGTGACGGAGCCGGAGGAACCGACCGAACCGGAAGAGCCAACGGAACCAGAAGAACCGACGACACTCGAACCAGACGGGGATGAGGACTCCATCGTCGAAGACGATCCAGAAGAACCGATTGAAGAGGAAAACGACACGAGCACCCCATCCGAATGATGGAGTGCTCGTTATTCGTCACGTGTGAAGCGTCGTTGGAGATTGCCGAGCACCGCTCCTAATACCAGAAGCAGAATCGACAGCGCCCAGAACGGGAGCGCATCTTGCAACAACCAGACGACGAGGGCACTGAAGCCGACGACGGCTCCGAGCCATAGAAAGTTCCGTTGTCCCATGTCATTCACCTCGTCCTCATCATAACACAACGATTCGATATGCCGTTGTTTGTGGCGGCAAGGAGCGTGTCAATCGTTCATCATGCTCGACTCGAACCTGTTGCCCGACGAGAAGCGGTGTCTCGTCCAAAAGAGGTCTCGCTACATGAAACACGATGCCATCAAACGGTTCCGCTTCCCGCGTCGGCGTGACGCGGATTTTTTCCTCCATCACCTCTGCGACATATCCAGTGAACGTCGCCATGCCTTCCCCCTCCTTTCCAGTCCTACCTTTCCATTTCCCGTTTTTACAAGATTTTACGAACGGGAAAGCCCATATCGGACATAGCCCGCCTTTAGGCATGGGATGAGAGTGAGTTCGGATGTGAAAACATCCGACGTTCGGGTATACTTATCCCATAGACAAGAACAAGTCTCTAAAACGCCTGTGTCCATCGCCCCTTGAAAATCGTATACGGTTCGGTCATGAAAACATATGACCGGTAAAACGATGCCTGTCGTCATGCAAAAGACGCTAAAACATCAGATGGACACACCTGCAACGACCTGTGGTGGATGGTAACAGTCCACCAGCCTGAGAATCTATATGATCTGTCTCAGGAGGGGTGATGGCACACCCTCATCTGGAGGTTTGAGCAAAACAGAAATGGACTGCGCTCGCACAAGCACTTCAGAATCCCACGGTTTTAATCGTGGGAGTGTCAAAAAAGATGCTACTCGCCTTTTGCAAGAACAAGTATAATAGAGCGACACCAGTACTTGTGAGGAGGACACCGTATGACACAAACGATCGATTTACACACCCCAGAGTTCCAGCGCACGTTCCTTGAGATGATGCTCCTCGCAGAATTAACAGAAGCTTATAACGCTGAAGCCATCAATGACATGGCAACACGTGGCGAGACCGCGTTCCCGGATGACCCATTCTTCCCGGCGATGCGCGCTTATCCATACATTCGAGAAGGTGACACTGATTCGGCCAAACCGTGGCTCGACAAAGCGAGCGCGCTCGGCGATCACTACATTCTTCATATGTTGAAAGGGTTCGTCAGTGAAGACACCGGGTTCACGTTCGAAGCGGAACAACACTTTCTCCGTGGCGTCGAACGCTATCCGGACGTCCCGATCATGCACCGCGCCCTTGCCGTCCACTACTTCGACCGCAAGTTCCATGGCGAGGCCGGTCTTCATATCATGAACTATGTCCGTCTAGCCGGATTCGGCCCGGACACCGTCCCAATGTTGCTCGAATTTTTCCAAGTGTATGACGACATTCCGCTCGATATGGTCAATGAACTGATGAAGACTTCGAGCGGTTACTTAACATTAAATCCGCATGACCCGCATGCCCATTCCTTATACGCGTCTATGTGTAGCCATCGTTTCGCTGCACTGACGGCCGAGTTGAAGGACGATGACCCGCTTACCGACGAGATGATTTGGATGCTCCTAGAAGTCGAGAATCACGGGATGTGGAGTGCGACTTATGACCGCAGTGAAGAGCGGATGTTCCGTCACATGTTCGCGGAATACGTCGACAACGTCATTCTTCCGAACACGTCGCAGCTCTATGTGTGGCGCCTTCGGTTGCGTTACTGGACACGTCGCCTGACACACCGCTTCACGGGTGGTTACTCTGTACCGACGTCATGAAAAAACATCACGCCAGCGTGATATGCTCCCCAATAGGTAGACAGATGAAATAAAAAATCTGTTTATCTATTGGGGAGTGTTTTTTTATGGCGAGAAGTCGGCATACGATCGAACAAAAATTGAGTGCGCTGCGCATGATGGAAGAAGAAACATATACTTGGAAGGAAATCATGGGGGCTCATGGGGGCTCTAGGCACACCCTCCAGGTGTGGAAAGTGAAATTCGATACCGGTGGGATCGATGCGTTGAAGGAATCGAAGGCATGGAAATCTTACACCAAGGAACTGAAAATCGCGGCCGTCCGCGACTATCTCGATGGGTTCACTAGAATGGAGGTACTCTCCAAGTATCAGATCAGTAATTGGTCTGTTCTTCGTAAATGGATTAAGAAGTATACTAGTCATAGCGAGTTAACAGATTCGAGAAAAGGAATGGATTGAGCTATGACAAAAGGAAGAAAAACTACATTCGAAGAGCGCCTTGAGATCGTGAAATATTGTTTGGAGAATGGACGCAACTACCAGCAGACCGCGGAACAATTTCAGGTGTCCTATGCCCAGGTCTATGGCTGGATCAAAAAGTATGACACGGGCGGGGCAGAGGCGCTCGTGGACCGCCGTGGGCGTACGAAGCCAGAGGACGAACTAAGCGAAGAAGAGAAGCTTAAGCGCCGTATCCAGCAAATGGAGCTTGAGAACGAACTTCTTCGTGCAGACATCTTGTTCCTAAAAAAGTTAGAGGAGATCGAGAGGATGTCGTGATCAGCCAGGTACGGCTACAGCAACGATATATCGCCATCAAAGAATTAAACGAAGAGAAAGCCCTTTCGATCGTGCTCCTCTGTCGAGTCGCCGACATCTCACGGGCGGCCTATTACAAATGGTTGAATCGTACCATACCGGTGCATCAAGAAGAGAACGAGAAGCTTCTGGAGGACATTCGTCTACTCTATGACCAGGCGAACGGCACATACGGGTACCGTCGGATCACGATGACCATCAATCGGCTGCGCCGGCAACAGAGCCTGTCCCCGTTCGAGGAGGGGCGTTCATGCAACAAATTGTGCATGTCAGGCTTCCGTTTTTGCAACTCATACATAAACATACACCAATTGTGACTTTTTCTAACATACTGTAAAAGAAGAGAAGGAGGCCTCCATGAAAATCAAAATTGATATTGACCCGGCCCACGAAGACACTCCCATGGTGACCATCCAGGCAAGCGAGTGGACCGAAGAAGTAGAGGCGATTGTGCGGCATCTGAAGGAACTCGATAAATCAGAAGGTTCACCGAAGCGACTTGTAGCTGTAGACGGCGAGGGGTCTGTGATCTTGCAGCCGAGTGAGATTGACTATGTCTATTCGGCAAATCGAAAGGTGTACGCGCAGATGCAGACGAAAACGCTAGAGTTGAAGCTCAAACTATATGAACTAGAAGAATTCTTGACCAACTACAGCTTTATTCGCTTCTCCAAATCGGTCATCGGCAACATGGACCGGATTGACAGATTCGAACTATCGTTCAACGGAAATCTGTGTGTCTTTTTTAAATCCGGTAATAAAGAATACGTCACACGAAGCTATGTGCAGCATCTGCGCAAGCAATTAGTGGAAGGAGGTGGCGGCCGTGGTGAGTAAATTGATTGTCCGTATGTTTGGTGGATTTGGTGTAGGGGCTGTGGTGACGCTCATTGCGCTTGTTGTACTGAATGATCCCGAAGATACCGTTTCTTCTCACCTGATTGCTCTGAACTTACTCGGCAGCATGTTGATCGGTGCGTACTTTAGCATAAGCGCTTTATTATTCGAAAGAGACGAATGGAGCATGTTGAAGCAGACCTTGTTTCATTATGTAACGTCGCTGATTGTGCTGTTTCCTGTCTTTACTTGGCTCACAGGTTGGGTTCCACTCACACCACGTTCACTTGCCATTGGATTTGTATTTTTCACAATCACCTACATCCTCAACTGGATCGGCTGGTTTACGTACTTTAAGCAAATGGAAAAGCGCATGAATGAATCCTTGCAACAACGAAAATAAAGGGAGGGAACAAATATGATCGAGATTCAAGGCGTCCGCAAGAACTATGACAAACGGCAAGCGCTTGACTCAGTAAACCTCGATATACCGAGGGGAAGCTGCTTCGGTTTGGTCGGCCCGAACGGAGCAGGAAAGTCGACGCTCATGAAGATTTTAGTCGGTGTGGTGGAAGACTATGAAGGAGATGTCCTTGTGCAAGGAGCACCATTTAAACAGAATGTCACAGCCATCAAACGGCGCATCGGTTACGTCCCGCAAGACATCTGTTTAGAAGAGACGTTGACGGCGCGTGATAACTTGCTGTTCTTCGGAAGGCTGTATGGGTTGAAGGGTTCTAAGCTTCAAGAACGCATACAACAGGTACTCGCACTAATCGGTTTAGCTGATCGAGAAAAATCCCTTGTCCGCACCTTCTCTGGAGGGATGAAGAGGCGATTGAATATCGGATGTGCCTTACTTCATGATCCGGACATCATTGTACTCGACGAGCCGACAGTAGGCGTCGATCCTCAGTCACGTTGGGCCATCTTCGAATTGATTCATGACTTGAAAAGGCAGGACAAGACGATTCTTTATTCCAGTCATTACATGGAAGAAGTGGAGCAGTTGTGTGACACGATAGGGTTTATAGACCAAGGAAACGTCGTCGAATACGGAACCATGCAAGAGGTTCTCGCCAAACACCGACACGCGGCCATCTATTTGGAAGGTCCGTCCGTGACGCGAGAAGGGTTAAACGGATACGAGGGTGTGACTGCGCGGGATAAGGGGTTTGTGATTGAGAGTGCAGAACCTTTACGTCTTCTGGAGCGGATCGCCAAACAGTTTGCCGCTGAGGGCATCATTCCGGAACGCCTTGAACTCAGTCAAGCGAAGCTCGAGGACATCTTCTTCAAGCTGACTGGCACGCATTTACGCGACACGAGACAGGAGGGAGTGCAATGAACGCGATTGCCTTACTAGAGCTGAAAAAGAAGACACAGGATAAGGGACTATGGTTTTGGACATTTCTGTTACCCATCATCTTCATCGTCGGCTTTATCACGATATTCGGAGAGAGCATGGGTGCAGAGCCCGAGCAACTTGTCGTCCAGATCGTGCCGGGGTATACAGTCATGTTCTCGTTCTACATCATGATTTCCATCGTCATCGCGTTTATCAAAGATCGCGACAGTGGCATGACGGCGCGTATGGCCAGTACACCATTGTCGCGGATGGAGTATTTCCTTGGCAAATGGTTGCCGTTCGTCGCAGTGGTCTTGTTACAGATCATCGTGCTGTTCGGGTTTGGTGTAGTTGTCTATGACCTTCCTCTCGGCGACCCGGTGGCGCTCGCTGTACTCTCTGTCGGCCTGGCATTTGTTGCGACAGGCTGTGGAATGGCGATGGCAGTGCTCGCCAAGACGGAAAACATGGGAATTGCTCTCACGCAAGTCATTGCTCTCGGTGGTGCAATGCTCGGTGGTCTCTGGATGCCCGTTGAATTTATGCCGGAGGTGATGCAGAACATTGCGAGGTTCCTACCACATTACTGGGCACTAGAAGGCTACAAGACCGTGCTCTTGGAGCAAGGTACTCTACTAGATGTTTGGGCATCTCTAGCAATTCTTATGGTTTTCGGAACAATTTGTATCGTCACAGCGCTCGTATTCTATCCGCGGTACTTGAGGCAGGCGAAGAGTTAAATGAACAAAAATCAACCCCAGGGGTTTTTGAACTGCTCCCCGTCAAGTAGACAGTAAAAAAGAAAAAAGGGTAGACCTAAGCTGCGACCTGGTATCGATACTGATATGCTCCCCAATAGGTAAACAGATGAAATAAAAAATCTGTTTATCTATTGGGGAGTGTTTTTTTATGGCGAGAAGTCGGCATACGATCGAACAAAAATTGAGTGCGCTGCGCATGATGGAAGAAGAGAAGCTTAAGCGCCGTATCCAGCAAATGGAGCTTGAGAACGAACTTCTTCGTGCGGACATCTTGTTTCTAAAAAAGTTGGAGGAGATCGAGAGGAAGTCGTGATCAGCCAGGTACGGCTACAGCAACGATATATCGCCATCAAAGAATTAAACGAAGAGGAGGCCCTTTCGATCGTGCTCCTCTGTCGAGTCGCCGGCATCTCACGGGCGGCCTATTACAAATGGTTGAATCGTACCATACCGGTGCGTCAAGAAGAGAACGAGAAGCTTCTGGAGGACATCCGTCTACTCTATGACCAGGCGAACGGCACATACGGGTACCGTCGGATCACAATGACCATCAATCGGCTGCACCGGCAACAGAGCCTGTCCCCGTTCAATGAAAAGCGGATCTATCGCTTGATGCATATCCATGGGATCCAATCGATCATCCGCCGGAAGCGGAAGAGACATAAGAAATCAACGCCACAACATGTGGCCGAGAACCTGATGAACCGAGAATTCAGTGCATCCCGGCCAGACGAGGAATGGTGCACCGACGTCACCGAGTTCAAATACGGCGCCGGGAAGAAGGCCTACCTGAGCGCGATCATCGACCTGTATGACGGCTCAATCGTCGCCTATCGCATCGGGAGGTCCAACAACAACGGGCTCGTGTTCCATACGATGATGCCAGCCATCGCGGGGCTCCGTCAAGGAACACGTCCGATGATCCATAGCGACCAAGGGTTCCAATATACCTCGAGAGGGTTCAAACGGATGGTAGAAGACGCGGGAATGACCCGAAGCATGTCCCGGGTCGGACGTTGCATCGACAATGCGCCGATCGAGAGTTTTTGGGGCACCTTGAAAGTGGAGATGTACTACTTGCGTGAGTTCCAAGCATATAGCGAACTCACATCGGCCATCGAGACCTACATAACGTTCTACAACCACGATCGTTTCCAGAAACGACTAAACGGCTTGAGCCCTGTCGAATACAGGGCTCAAGCCGCCTAGGTCGGTATTCATTATTTGCCCTGTCTACTTGACGGGGAGCAGTTCAGCGCGGCGTGATGCTTTTGTTTATCCGGCATACGGTTTAATCGGTCCGCGCAGGCTGAACGAGTAGTCCTCCGGATCGACAATCCCGACGACTTCGTCGCCTTCAAGTAACTCCCATAGGAATTCTGCCATCTCGCGCGCCGTGTGATACTTTGCGACGTTCTCGCTATAGTCGAACCCTTCCGTATCGCGAGCCCGGTCGGCGAAACTCGTTTCGGTTGCAGCCGGTGCGAGTACTTTCGCCCGAAGCTTGGCATCACTCTGCTTCAACTCTTGCGCGAGCCCTTCCGTATACGCACTCACGAAGAACTTCGTCGCACAATACGTGACCGAGTTCGGGACGATCCGATAGCCCCCGACAGACGACACGTTCAACAGTTGCGCCCCTTCGACGTCATGATAATCTCGGACGTATAGACTCGATAAGACGGTGAGCGCTTCGATATTCAGACGAATCATGTTCTCGATTTTACCGAGGTCGACATCTTTGATGAGATCCGCATCCCCGAATCCGGCGTTGTTGATCCACGTTTCGATATCGAGGTCCGCGAGCGATTCATAGAGACCATACACGTTTTCGCTATATGATAGGTCGGTCGATTTGATGATGACATCACTATCCGGCGAGATGGATTTGATCTCATCACGTAGCGACTCAAGCTCTTCTTTCCGTCTTGCGACGAGCACAAGCGACTTGCCTTTTTCGGCGAGTAGCTTCGCTGTCTCATAGCCGATTCCTGAACTAGCTCCTGTAATGACCGTATACTTCATATAATCCACTCCTTTTTGTCGTTTACCTTGTTGTTGATTCCCCACTTTCTTCATCGCGAATCGTTCCGATGTGAACGAAAAGCCCTGACTCCAAGGAGACAGGGCTTTCAACTTATGTCGTGAATCGACCAATCAGTGTCTGCAGGTCACTCGTCATATTGCCGAGTGATTCAGCGACACCGTTCAATTCTTGGATCATCGCGAGTTGGGCGTCAGCCGTCTCACCGACCGTACGCATTGTGTCGGCCATCCCTTCACTGTCTTGTGACATTTGAAGAGAGGACGTCGCGACTTGTTTCGTCGTCTCCGCAATCTCATGCGAGGCGATGCGGATATGTGACGTATTATCGACTGATGTCTCGAGCTGACTGACAATCTGTTCGAACGCACGTGTCGCTCGTTCGAGCAACAACGTGTTCGTCTCGACGCGTTTCGCACTGACGACGTGTTGGTCGAGAACGGCGTTCGACTGTGTCTGAATCGACTCGATCAACCCGGCGATCTGTGTCGCCGACTGCTTCGACTGCTCGGCAAGTTTACGCACTTCTTCTGCAACGACGGCGAACCCTTTTCCTTGCTCACCGGCACGTGCCGCTTCGATGGCCGCGTTCAATGCCAACAAGTTTGTCTGGTCGGTGATCGATTGAATGACCTCGGTGATAAGGGCGATCTCGTCAGACTGTTGCTTCAATGCCGAAATCGATTCTCCCGTCAGACGTGTTTCCCGCTCCAGTGCGAGCACCTCGTCTTTCGCCTGAGCCATCGTCGCACCACCTTCTTCGGCGAGCATCAAACTTTGCGACACGTCATCGTCAATCGAGCCGATCGAGCCAGCGATACGACCGATGCCTTCATCGGCAGCAGCCACCGCTTGAGATGTTCCAGTCGCTTCTTTCGCCTGCGCGACCGTTTCTTCCACGACTCGGTCGATGAGACGTGTCGTTTCCTCCATCTGTGACGCCATCTCTTCCGTACTCGCATACAGTTCTTCCGATTGTGCTGTGATTTCCTGTGCGTTTTGGGTGACGCGGTCAATGAGTTCACGCAAATTACCCTTCATGCGGTTGAAGCCGGTCATCAATTGTCCGATTTCATCTTGTGTGAGCGCCTGAAGATCCTCACGTGTCAAATCACCTTCCGCGACTACTTCTACTTCTTTCGCTAAGAAACGGAGCGGTGTCGTCACCATACGGCTGATGGCATATCCGGCGCCCATCGTCAGGACGAAACTGACGATGGCGATGATAACCGAGTACCAGAAGGCACGCTGACTCGCTTCTTGGAGCTCCATCTGCATCGCCAACATCTTCTCTTCCGTCTCGGCCTGCAATGCGTCTCCGGTCGATGCGATCGATTTCGTCACGTCTGGCATGAGACGTAGTGTCAAACGATCAATCGCTTCTTGATCTTTTGAGTCGATTGCCGCGATGGCTTGTGTCGCCAACTCGTCATATCCAGTCGCATATTCGAGTAACGATTCAAATTCTTTTCGTTCGGTCTCATTGTCCGCGAGTTCGATCAACGATTCGATGGCGGCTTTCTTCTCTTCTCCACCACGAGTGATTTGTTGTTTGCGCTCATCATCCTGTAGAAGCACATACCCGCGGACACCATACGCTTGACGGACCATCCCGAGCGCCAAGTCGTCTGCCGCTTTCATCTTCATGACATCGTTTGAAATCATGTGTTCATATTGACTCGTCATCCGGTCGAGCGTCCACAGATTGTATCCCATTCCAACGATTGTCAAAATTAGAATCAAACCGATACTCGTCATGATTTTTCTTGATAACGTCCATGTGTTCCGTATCTTTTTCACGTACTACGAGGAGACCTCTCCTCTTCCACCTCTATTTCTCTCTATTTTTATGTATTGCCTTTTTCTTTATCGGATACAACAGCCTTATTTGTACCAACAATTTGAAATTCATTTACGTATTGACCTATCTTTTTATTTTTTGTACTGGGCACAAAAAAGAACCAGACATCTGCCTGGTTCTGAGACTTGCTTATAGTTTGAATTGCGCCACGCGATTCGAGAGTTCGGTCGCCCGTTTTTCCGTTTCGCCCATCTTCGCCTGAACGTCGTTGAAACGCTCGACCGAAAGTTGGACTTTCTCTGAGATGGACTGCGTACCGTCCGCGCCTTCTGTCACGGTCGTCGCTACTTCTTGAATGACCCCAAGAATGTTGTCCGTCATATGGCGAAGTTGAAGCGCGTTACCTTCGAACGTCTTCGCCGTCTCACCGAATACTGTTGCATCCTGTTCGTATTGCGTTGCGGCATCTTCGAGACGATCGTAGTCAGCCATGACTTTCGTATTGAGGAACGTCAACATGTCTGCCGAACTCGTGTTGAGTCGTTCGACCGAATCGATGACCGTGTTTGACACGTCACGAATCTCGTTGACCGTCTGACGTGAGTTTTCCGCCAGTTTGCGAATCTCGGATGCGACGACCGCGAATCCGCGACCCGCTTCCCCTGCCCGTGCCGCTTCAATCGATGCGTTCAAGGCGAGCAAGTTCGTCTGGTCGGCGATCGCAAGAATAGCTGTCGTCAAGACGCGAATCTCTTCAACCGACTTGGCCCCTTTGATGGCTTCTGCGAGCTCGACTTGTTTCTTCTCGATAATTGCCACTGCTTCTGTTTTCGAGACGACAGCTTGCTCCCGCATCTCGTGTGCTCGTGTCTCGACTCGATTCGCCGTATCGGCACTCTCGTTTGATAGATCGACAATCGAGTCAATCGAGCTACCCATCTCGGTCGTCGAGGCGCTCATTTCTTGTGAAGAGGCTGCTGTTTCTTCCATACCAGCCGTCAATTCTTCGACCGTACCCGACGTCTCTTCCATATAGTGGCTGAGTCGCGTCACTTCAGCGGATACATCTTTTGAAGACGAGAGGACGACTTTCGCCGTCTCATCGACATCGATCATAATCTCACGAAGTGTGGCGAGGAACGTGTTGAACGAACGACTGACTTGTGCGATCTCGTCGTTCGACGTGACGGGAATCGTCATCGTCAAATCCCCACCTTGTGTCGCGAGTTCATCAAAGCGTGTCTGGAGCGTTTGCATCGGTCGAATGATCGAGCGTAACAGGCTGAATCCGAGGAACAAGAGAATCACCACGGCCCCGACCGTCACGGCGATCAACGCCATGAGAGACTGCATGAAGTCACGCTCCATGTCCTGACCGACACGTTGCGAGCCTTCTGAGTTGTAGGCGACCAGATCTGCTAGTTTTTGTGTGAAGTTGTCATATGTAGATTTGGACTGTGCATCATAGTATGAGCGAGCCATCCCAGTGCTGCCGGTCGAGCTGAACGTCAACATGTTGTCCGAGACGCGTTGGTACATCTCCCATTGACGCGAGAAATTCGTAAAGAGTTCCTTGTCTTCCGCATTCACTGCACGCCCTTCGTATTTCGGTGCGATCGTGTTGATCTCGTCACGAATCTCTTTCATCCGTGTCATGAGCTCTTCTTTTTGTGCCGCATCCTCCGTCACGATGTGATCGAGTTCGAGCGTGCGGTAGTTCGCAGCGAGCGTATTGAGTTTGTGCGCGTAATCGAGCCCTTTATTCCAATTGTTGACGATATCGTCCGCTTGACGGTTCGCGTCATTCATTGAAAACAGTGCGTAACCACCGACGCCAATGACCATGACGAGCGATACGATGACGAGACCCCATAATTTTTGACGAATCGTTAAATTCCTCCCGATGTTCGCCCCGAAAGATGTCGTGCGTTCACGCTTCTCTCCGCGTTTCCACTTGAGTGTCGGTTTCCACGTCCATGTCGGCTTTCGTTTGATCCGGTTCAGTGCTTTCGACCATGTTGATTTCCATGCCATCTATGTATTCTCCTCTCAATCATGCAGTGTTTCCTATACTATCGACAATTTTCAGAAAATAATGAAGAGGATTGACCAAACTTAAAAAAAGGTGACTCAAACTGCAAGAGTCACCTTTCCATCGATTATTTCTCACTCAATACCGTCTGCGTACCTTCAATCATCTTGATTTCGGTCCACTCCATCACATTCTTCGCGAGCGGATCGTTGGCGACCATGAAGTCAGCAAGCGCTTCTACTTTTTGGGCGTCGACCGGTTGTTTCACGTTGTTCAAGCGGAAGCGTACGACCTTATGGAATGCATCTAAAAATGAGATTTCAAGTTTTGTGTCAGTCATGGGTGATTCTCCTCCTTAGGGTATGGGTTAGACTAAATCGTATTCACGGACGATGCCGAGGTCTGCTTCCTCTTGAATGACGAGGTCGATCAAGATACGACCGAATGCGTCGATCGTATCTGCCGTCAGGTCGGCACGAATCGGGCCGAACCGTTGTGCTTTTTTCGTCGGTTTTGCTGTTTGTACGTCATGATGCGTCGTCAACACGAACGTTGCTTTCTTCTCTGTTAAGACAGCCATGGGGGATGGCTCCTTTCAATAGGGGATTAGGTTTCTGATACGGTCGAGGTATCCATTCGTTCGAGCAGCTGAATCATGCGATCGAGCTTCGTCTCAATCCGGTGAAGCAAATAGAGCGAGACGACGATGGGGAACCCCAGATTGGAGATGAGTTCGGGCCAACTCATGTGACCACCTGCTCATCGTGCCGAGGATCGGCGGCGGGACGAGTGCGGTTCTTCATAAGTCCTCCCTGTTAATACACTAGAAATTCTTGGGCCACGACGTAGTTGGCGGATTCCACATCAATCAGTGCCTTGATCAAGTCACCAAACTGTTTCATCCGTGCCTCATCCATCCGACTTCCAAGCGGTCCATAGCGGACGAGTTGCTTTTTCTCTTTGCCGTCGAGTTGTCGCCGGGTGTCCAAATAAAGCATCGTCGCCGTTTCTCGATATGCTGCCATTTGTCTCACCTCCTTCGTCCTTATTAACCGCTTACAATGTCAAAGTGCTCATTCGATTTTTCTATAACAATAAGTGACGATAGTCCTAAACTATCTGAATATTTATTCATTTTTCAATTTCTATCTACTTTTTCTTGAGCTTTCATATTAAGTAGGGTATCTTAATCTTCGGCAGACAGCATTCAAAAATACGTCAAAAGTACCATGATTTATTCCCCACATTTGAAAAAACTGTAAGTTTAAATTCTTGTAAATGGGGTACTATACGTAGGAGGGCATTTTTTTTGAATTTTACTAGTCAGTCTTGAAGAAGGAGACATACACGATGAACAGCCTAGACCTCGCAAGCTTTGCCTCAATTCCTTCCGCTCAACACGACTTCGACCAAGCCGACCTGACGTTTTCAGCGACCGAATGGGATACATACCGACCGGAACAAGGAAAACCAATTTCGTATAAAGAGCAACATTTGATTGTCTATCCGCTCAAAGAATTGAGCCGCGCCTTTAGCGTGGCCGGCATCCCACGCAGCCAACAGCAATTGATCAAATGGGAAACAGATGGCGTCTTGCCACCGACCCCATTTACGTTCGGCCGGAAGCGATTCTATACGGAAAATCAGATTCGTACCATTGTCGACATCGCATTGGAATGCGGATTGCGCCCACGAACACACGTCAAAAAGACGAACTTCTCCGAATTGGCGCATCATGAACTAACGTACATATTAAAACTCGAACTAAACGCCTACGAGGCGCCTGTCATCTGAACAGGCAAAAGCCATCCGCCATGAAGGTCATGACGAATGGCTTTTTTACTCACTTTTTCGAAATCGACTGCGGCACGTCCGTGCGGGACACTTCCTCATATGAGGTGACCGTTCGAGTCGACGGTGACATCGTGACGATTGTAGATGATGGAAATGGGATTACCAAATCCGAATCGCCTTATATCTTTGAACGCTATTACTGGGGCACGAATACAGATGACGCACGCGGGAGTGGTCTCGGCATGGCCATCTCACGGGACATCATCGAAGCCCACGGGGGGAAAATAGAAGTCGACAGTGCACCGGGACACGGCACCACAATTCGAATCACATTCATGACATAGCAAAAGGGACGCTCAGGCGTCCTTTGCAGACTATAGACAAAAAGCATCTACTTCATTTCAACGCGAATAAAGTAGATGCTTTTCTTTTTATATTTAAAAAGGTAGAAACGACAGGATGCCAGTTTCTTTAAAAATGAAGAATATGATAACCGTAGAAACAGTTAAAATGATTCGACGTTCTGTTATCTTAAAAAATATTGAATAAAGCACAACCGCAGTCACAAGATTAAATCCACTTTGAATATCGATACCAAAGTAGTGAATACGTACTTGAGCTGCTTCAGAGTTAAATAAAAGATCTGGAAGAAAATAGTATCCTCGTTTGAATAGAAAGGCAGTAGGTATTGAGCTTAGAATTGCGGCGCCTATCCCTTTTTGACCGGCATTCCAAATGATTAACGCATAGACAGAGGATAGGACTGCGATAGTTAGCCATATTCCAAATAGTTGATAAGGTAAGAATCCTAAGTTCAAATAGAACATTAGGTAATAAGCTAAAACTGTGGAAACAAGCAAAATAATTGAATGAATGGAAGCGTTTAATCGTGACTTGCTAAACACAGCTACTAATGTCACTAGGAATAGCCAAAACTCAAGTGTAGTATCAAAATCAATCAAGGGGGAACTACTCGCATATTGATCCAAGCATCCCAACAAAATTCCCAATAACCCTAACAAGATACAATTCTTGAATTGGCTAAAAAAAGTAAGTTCATGAGTTGACTGTTGTGGCGTCGAGCTATTCATCTGTATTTGAGTCCCCAATCTATACTTTAGTAAGTTATAAGAGTAAACGATATTGATATACAATTCTAAAAGGGACGCTCAGGCGTCCCTTGTCTGTGTCGTATAGTCAACAATCCATGTTTCCAGTTCTTCAAGCGGTAACGGTCTAGAGAAATAATATCCTTGCATCTCGTCACAGCCGAGTTCGCGTAACGCGTTCCACTGTTCAAGCGTCTCGACGCCTTCGCACACCGTCTTCAAATTCAAACCACGTGCCAGATCGACAATCGATTCGACGATGACGTTTCCGGTCGGGTCATTCTCGGTCACTTGAATGAACTGGCGATCGATTTTGATCTCATGAATCGGATAGTGCTTCAAGTAGACGAACGCCGAGAACCCGGTCCCGAAGTCGTCGATCGAGATGGAAAAACCTTCTTCACGGAATGCGACGAAACGATCGATGACGTGTTGCTGGTTCTCCATCCCGACGCTCTCCGTGATTTCTAAGGTCAAATAACTCGTACTGACCCCTTCTTCTCGTGCGATTTGGGCAAACTTTTCGACGACCCCTTCGGATAAGAAGTGACGCGCCGATAAATTGAGGGCGAGTTCATACCGGTCTCCCCGTTCATGCCAACGTTTGAGCTGGCGACAAGCCGTCACGAACGCCCATTCCTCTAAGTCGATGATGATACCCGTTGATTCGGCAAGCGGAATGAAGTCGAGCGGCGGCACGAGACCTCGCTCTGGGTGATTCCAGCGCATCAACCCTTCAAACCCTTTCAGTTTACCTGAGGAAGCATTCACTTTCGGTTGGAAATACAGTTCAAACTGACCTGATATCACACCAGTACGTAAATTCATCTCTAACAAGAGTCTCTCAGATGCTTCTTGCGCCATGGCCTCTTCAAAAAACTTGATGACCCCACGTTTCTCATCTGATTGACCTGCAACGACACGTGTTGTATGAATCATATCCAAAGTAGATCGACTTTCATGTTCAATAGAGATGAATGCGCTCGTCGTCAGTACAACGTCTAATTCATTGACTCGATATGGCGCACGCGTCACTTGCTCGCATAAATGTTCTGCAAACGAACGTATTTTCCTCCGTTCCCCGTAAGGTACCCAAATGACAAATCCCGATTGCGAGGTACGTGCCATCCTAGATTCATCGATTACTGCTCGTAGTCGTTTCGCCATTTCTTTCACAATCAAATTCGATGTTTCGGTTCCAATCGCATCCTCAATAGACCGAAAATCGTCTGCTCGAATATATAAAACTGCTCCTAAAAACCCTCTCGCTTGTTGACGTAATTGATCGACTTCCTCGACAAATGCATATTTGTTCATCAAACCTGTCAGTTCGTCCGTGTAGGCTAACTGATGAATCCGTTCATCCACAAGCTGCCGGTCAAGCCGGAAGTACAGGATGGCAATAAAATCCGCAAGTGTACTCACAATCAATTCCTCAAGATAGTTCCACTCCCGAGGCAGAAACGTCTCGCAACAAATCACACCTGTGGCACGATTGTTTGCATAAATCGGAGCATCTAGCATGGAGTACACACGCTTTCCTTCTACAAAGTACTCTTTGTACAAGTCCTTCACCCATGGATGACTGCGAACATCCTCAAACGAAAGGATTCGCTCTGTTTGAAGCGCATCAAAATAGTCAGGCGCGAGTTCACGATGGACCGTCAACTTCGGATGATGTGTCCCTGATTCGTGAGAATAAGCGACTTGACATGAAATAGATCGATGCGATGTATCAAAATGCCAGATCGAGACTGTATCGACTGCCAACATATCGGCGACAATCTCACACATATACAGAATTGCCTCCTGCACCGTTTCTTCCGTTACAATCGGCATCCGTACGAGCGCGAACAGTTTCTCTTGATGTTTACGATATACTCGGTTTGAAAAGTTGTTCTCGATCATCAGTCTGCTACCTCACCCATTTAAATTTGACCTAATGATAGCACGAATCAACCGATTCAACGGTTTTCAAAATTCAACAGAAAGTCAATACTTCCTTCTTTTTTCAAGTGATGAAACAGGGATTTATTCCCACTTCTAAATTATTGACCTCCTTTTTAAGAAAGAGACGCGAATTGACCTTTTGTCCCATTGCTTGCCTATTTCTTTGCACCGTACAATGAACTTGTATTGTTTCACTTGTTAAATTGTTTCGTTCTCACTCTTTGAAAGGATGTGACGCTATGAATCCAAAGTCTGGTCTCACCTATTCATTCGCGGCACTCGCAGCGGTCAGCGTGCTTGCCCACGCAGACGAAGCAGCAGCGTCGAGCACACATACGGTGCGTTCGGGTGATACGTTATGGTCGATCAGTCAGTCTTATGATGTGTCCGTTGCGACGATTAAATCGTTGAACGGTCTCTCTTCCGATCACATTCGCATCGGTCAAAAACTAAAGCTCACAGGCAGTCCCTCTGCTGCGACAGGTGGTTCCTCGTTAACCACGGCGAGTACGAACCGCGTCACGACGACACACGCATTGAACATGCGGGTCGCCGGGGGAACGTGGCATCGTGTCCTCTTGACGATTCCAAAAGGTACGGCGCTCACACCGATCCAATCAAACGGTTCATGGACGAAAGTCAGTTACGGCGGACAGACCGGTTGGGTGCATAACGATTATTTGCAAAAGGCATCTATGTCGAGCAGTACCGACAAACCAACAACGGTCACACCGAGCTCGACTACAGCTCAAACGAAAGCCAACTTGAATCTGCGTTCGTCGAAGTCTACGAAGACGACCGTATTGCTCACGATTCCAAAAGGCAAAACCGTGACCGTCTTATCTGTCGAAGGGTCATGGTCGAAAGTGAAGTATGGGTCGAAAACAGGATATGTCGCCAATACATATTTAACAACATCAGGAGCGGCGACACCGACAACACCGAGTACAGGACAATCGATCAATCAACAATTCACTACGACGGCAAACTTGAACGTTCGACAAGGTGCAGGCGTCGGTTATCCGCTCGTCACGACTATCCCGAACGGAACCGTCGTCAAAGCGACGAGACAGTCGGGCAGTTGGTACTATGTCACGTATAATGGGAAGTCCGGATACGTGAGCGCCGGTTACTTGAAGCAGACGTCCACGACACCGAGTGACCCGGCTCCGAACGAAGGCGATGCCGGTGCTGGTAATGCGGCTGTCGATTATATCGTCAACACACCGTCCTTGAACGTACGTTCGAGCGCATCGACGAGCGCGACCATCATCGGGAGTGTCAAAGCAGGACAGACGTTGCGCGTCGTCCAGTCGTCAAAAGGCTGGCTTCAAATCTATTACGGGAATACGGTAGGATTTGTCGCTTCGGCTTATGTGAAAACCATCCCGAAAGGTTCGGCAGACGGCCCGTCTTGGGTTGAAGGTTCTTATGATTCGAATTCATATTATACGTACTATCCAACATCGATTCGGTCACAGGCGAACGAGTCGAGTAGCACGGTCGGCTCGACACTTCGGGGAGAACTCTTGAACGTGATCGGGGAGACATCGACCCACTATCGTCTCGCATCAGGATTCGTCGCAAAATCAGCCGTCGCTGAAATCAAAGGGCAAAGTGCTCAGTCGACACGGCTTTCGACCATCGATGTGGCAAAACGCTTCGTCGGCACACCGTACGTATGGGCATCATCAAGCCCGGCAAATGGTGGATTCGATTGCTCAGGACTCATCTATTATGTATTCAATCAATCCGGCGTCAGCATCCCACGGACAAACGTGGCTAATTATTGGGGTGGTGCTTATTTCGGACCTCAATTGCCCAAGTCATTCGTCCCGCAAGCCGGTGACCTCGTCTTCTTCGAAAACACATATACCGCCGGGCCATCACACATGGGTATCATGATCAATTCCGATACGTTCATCCATGCCGGTTCATCTGGATTAGGATACAACCAAATCAGTAAAGAACCGTATTGGCAGTCACGCTTAATCGGTTATAAGCGACCGTGACTTTGGTCACACCAAAAAACCCGACAAAAGTCGGGTTTTTCTTTCGTATTGCAGGATTTTTATCGCTTGACCCGAATTCGGAAGTATGATGAAGAAAAAAAGGAGGTGCCGGATGGGCCAACCCCGTTTTGCAAAAATTCCATACCGTACCTACACGATGGCGCTCGCGATTGCTTGTCTCATCGGTGTCCTGTTGTTTGGACTTGGCACGAGTTTTTATTGGCATGAAAAACAAGAAGCCATCGACCAGACGATTACGAATTTGAATCAAGCGGCAAACCTAGCTGGTGTCGAAGCATACGTCTCTCTTTTCGAAGCGGCGACCCGGTATGAGGAGCAGTCGAATCAGACGACATCCTTCCTCTCCACACCGTACAAAGAACGGGCACTCCAATACAATGAGCGTTTATTGAACGACTTTGAGGACGGTGTGAACGAACGGGAACGGGAGACGCTCCAGACGTTCTCAAATGAGTTGAATCAAATTCTCGAGGCGGAACAATTCGAGGCGGTCCCAACCGATGTCATCAGTTCCATCAATCGACGCTGGCTATATCAAGCACTCGAGCAAACGAATCAATCGAATGCGGCATACGAACTGACTGATGCCATCATGCGAATGCAATCGATTCTTATGCGGAATCGTGAAGCCCTCTTCCGTAACCCGATTGATGCGGGTCAACTCACAAACACCGTGGATCTGATTGTCGGCGAAGCAAAACTTGTTCAAACCATCATTGAATCGAATGAGACACTGCAGTCGAAAGCGGTCATCGACGTGGCGGAAAGCGGACAGTCCTTTGCGAATATGGCGAATCGCGAGGCGTCTCTAGAAGCTCGTTACGTCAATTCAACGAATGTCTACGAGGACGCCTATGGTGCCCTTCGTTCCATCCGTTCGAGTTCTGAGACGATGCTTCAAGAAGAAAGTAAGCATTATCAAGTCTTAGCCACCACTTCATTCGTGGTGACGTTGCTGTTATCGCTCGGACTCCTATTTCTGCTCTACTATACACGCAATCGTTACAATCACGATTTGGCGCATCTCAAAGCACGCGCACTCGCCATCGACCCTAGCCTAGAACCTGTCGAAGCGATGTTTCCGAAAGCACATGATTTCCGAGGGATCGAGGACGAGTTACGCGAGATTGCCACGAGTGTCCATTCGACCGTTCACGAACTAGAGAATCGTTCACAAGACCTCGTGCGTTACCATGAGCGCTGGTCGTCTCTCTTCTCTGAGACGGGACTCGCCATCGCCCTCATGGATGACTCGTATAACCTGATTGAGCGCAACGAGATGTTCCGGCAGTTTTTCGGTGATCGAAACTTATATGAGATCAACCAATTGTTCACCGAGACGGGTCGCCGCTTGTTCGAGCAAGCGCTCGAAGGTGTGACTGAACATGGGACGAGTGCGCAGTTCATCATTCATCTGAAAGGGGAACATCTCCGTTATCTGAATGTGAAACTGACGCCGCTCAAGCGTGAGGAAAAGTTGACGTATTACCTCATCGTCGAAGATGAGACGGACCGGGTCGAACGGGAACGGAAGGTCGACCGTCTCGTCCGTTTCGACTTGGCGACCAACCTCTATAATGAATATGGCTTTGTTCGCAAGTGGGAAAAGCAAGAGATTGACGGTGCATTTATCCTTATCCGGATTCATGACTATCATCATCTCGTTGATTGGTACGACCCTGCGTATGCTGATCTGCTCATGATTGAGTTTGCGCGAGCCGTCGAGTCCCGTCTTTCGAAATATGCCCAACATCTCTTCGGTCGATACCGAGACGACACGTTCATGCTGTATGTCCGAGGCTTCTCGTACGAGGATGAGCACGAGCTGTTGGAGCTCTTCCCGACTGAAGTGACAATCAACCATAAACGTCAAAACGTACATATTCAAATCGGGGCGACCGAAACGGAAGGGGCATACAACGACTGTCTGTTCAAGGCGATGAAGGCGTTGCAACACGCCAAAGAGACACGTACCCCTTCGGTTTGGTATGACTCGGAAATTTTAGCCCAGATGCAACTCGCCGCACTGATTGAACAAGCGCTCCCGGATGCCATCCGAAAAGGAGAATTGACGGTCGCGTATCAACCGCAAGTCGAATTGAAAACAGGTCGCGTCGTTGGCGCGGAAGTGCTCGCTCGCTGGACACATCCTGACATCGGAGTCATCCCACCGAACGAGTTCATTCGCATCGCGGAACGTTCCGATCAAATCTTATGGCTCTCACATAATATTCTCGATCAGACGATTGCCCAACTCGTCGCATGGCAAGGGACTTCATTTGAAGACATCTCCTTGTCGTTCAACCTGTCGGCCCATTCGGTCGACCCTTCCATCGTGGCGAAGCTTCGGGATTCAATTGAGGTATACCCGTGGCTACCTGACCGATTGAAGATTGAATTGACCGAGTCCTCTGACATCATGTCGTATGCGAGTGAACTCGAACGATTAGAAGACATCGCTGACCTCGGCTATTGCCTATCAATCGACGACTTCGGGACCGGATACGCCTCATTCGAAGCGATTTGGCACCTACCGATTCAAGAAGTGAAAATTGACCGGATGTATGTGAGTGGAAAGGCGAAAGAAAGTACGTCCTTCTTACGTGCCGTCTCTCGCTTTGCGAACGAGCAACAACTAACCGCTCTCGCCGAAGGGATTGAGACCGAAAGCGACCTGTCACGCATGCTTCGTGAAGGGGTCGAACTCGGACAGGGCTTCTACTTCTCACCCGCCCTGGACGCAGCCTCATTCGAATCATGGGTCAACACAAAGGGACACTCGCGTTGAGTGTCCCAGCTTGTTGACTAACATGAATCTTATCGCTCGCCTGTCCGGCGCCCACGCTTTCCTCAGGCAATCCCGGAGCCGCATCGCGACCTAGGTCGCTGCTGGGTCTCCGTCGGATTGCTTTCCTGTAGGAGTCGGGGCGCCGTCGGGCAAGCAACGAAAACGGTCGTCATCTGGCGGCCGTTTGTCTTTTTCTGAGACCACGACGGCCGAAGAAAAAGCTCGATACTTACTTCGAATCGATGTATCAGGGGAAAGGGAAGGTAAACGCCGAGCCCGCCCGTCATCAATCCCGAGATCATCCGTCTCTTCCCGCCGTTCAACATCCATTCTGTTCGTCAGACCGTGAAGGATGGATCGTGTCGACTTGTTGATCATCAGATCCGCCCCTCTGTGTTCTTCTCACACCATTATATGGGATGAAGGACAAAAAGTGACCAAGAACGGGCAGGCGAGACTCCTGAGGGAATAGCAAGCAAAGGGAGACCCAGCAGTGACGCAGTCGCGATGCGGCTCCCTGCTTGCCCCTAGGAAAGCGAGCCGTGTCCGGGTTGGGCATATAAAAGACATTAGACCTATACTTTGTCTACAGTCTGGAACACTCGCGTTGAGTGTCCCTTTTTTCAGCGTGAACGAATGTCCTCATATAACTGCCTCGTTTCTTTAAACGAAGACTGATTGAGATAGATTGTTTTGTCTGACCAATCGAGTCGGATCACCGGCTCGACATCACGGTCGATAAAGAGGAGTACATCCTCCCCTGCTTCCGTCCGAAAATGTCCGGTCAGACGTGTTCCCGTATCTGCTCCGTTCGTTCGACGCGCGATATCCGGCAATGTCGTCCATGTCACGTCTTCCACTTCATCAAACGGGACCTCACGACCATAACTGCCTTCAATCACGATCGCTTCATCCGTCACGATCACCTCAGTCGGTTGACTGAACCAAAATAGGAGCGCCGGCACACCGACGAGTAATACGACAGAGACGATGATGATCGGAATGAGACGTTTTTTCCCATCTGGCCTCAAGCGCCCCGCTCCATCGTAGATGTTACCGTCATAGCGCTGCATCCGCCAAAGCATCCCGACAATGAATACCATCAGGGCGAGAAAGAACGGCTCGAGCGGAACGTTCCAACCAGACAGTTCGATGAGCGCAATGATGAGAAAAAGCGCACTAATCCCGTAACACATCCAGGCAATCAGTCGCGCCACTTTTTTGATGTCGACCCGCTCCTGTTTCTCTTTCGACATTGTATTGTATCCAGAGATGAAGTGATACCAACCGAGCCTGTCAACCGCGAAGCCTAACGCGATGACGATTCCTGCTGCTAGAATGAGAATCCACATATGCCTCGCCTCCTCTCCTTTCTATACGTCATGACTGCTACAAAAGATTCACGTCTCGCAAAAACAGGACCGCCTATATGAGCGGTCCTGAACAGTTTTAGTTTGAAGTCGGTGTGTTCGACGGACGTTGCATCCGTCCGATTCCTTCGTATGACACATCGCCCGGATCGCGTGCGAACTTCCATGCGTTTCGTGCATCGATCAATCGACGCTGGCGCATGCCGTTGAAAGCATCCGGTGCCAAGTTCACAATCTCATCCCATTCTGTGACGAGAATGGCATAATCGGCTCCCTTCAGCGCCTCTTCAACCGTCGTCGCTTGTGGATAGTCCCACGTCGCAATCGGATCATACCCGATGACGTCCACGTTACGGGCCACCATGTGGTGAGCGAGTAGAATTGATGGGGCATCTCGCATATCGTCCGTTCCTGGTTTAAATGCCAAACCAAGGATAGCTATGCGCATATTCGGTTCAACGTTCAATTTTGAGAGCACGTACTCGATTTGCGTCTCATTCACTTTCGTCGCCGCCCGGATGACACGTAGGTCGATCTCGTTTTCACTCGCGACGTGTAGGAGTGCGTTCATGTCTTTCGGGAAGCACGAACCTCCGTACCCGATGCCCGCGTTCAAGAACGAACGCCCAATTCGCGGATCGAGTCCCATCCCGTCCGCAATCGTCGAAATGTCAGCGCCAGCTTGATCGGCTAGACGCGACAAGTCGTTCATGAAGCTAATTTTCGTGGCCAAAAAGGCGTTCGAGGCGTATTTGATGAGTTCTGCATTGATCGGTGTTGTACAGATGAGCGGAACGCCAAGGCGTCCGTAGATTCCTGCCAACTCTTCTGCGACTTCGAAGTTTACACACCCGATGACGACACGGTGTGGTTTCATGACGTCTGCGAGCGCGCGTCCTTCTTGTAAAAATTCAGGTACAATCGCAAACGTATGAGAGGGATACATGATGTTCAGTAAATCGGTCGTGCCGGGTGGGACCGAGCTACGAATAACGATTTTATGCTTCGTGTTCAGTTCCGACAAGACTGCTTCGATATAAGATAAGTCACAGCTTCCATCAGACTTGCTCGGTGTCCCGACCGCAAGAATCAAATAGTCGACCTGCTCCGTATCCGCGATTCGGCTTGTCAGGGTGATCTGGTCGGCGTGCTCTTGCAACACCTCTGCCATGCCTGGTTCATGGAATGGCGGGTGTCCACTCATGAGAAGACGTAGCTTCTCTTCGTCCGCTTCAACCCCGATGACGTGATGACCGGCTTTTGCCAAACCACAAAGTGTAGCCAATCCAACGTATCCTAAACCAATAATTCCAAATTTCACATCAGTTCCTCCTTCAATCATCTTTTATAAGCGTACCGAAACACGCCGAAGAAGTGAAGCTTCTAACACTCTCTCGATGTTCTTTGCTATAATGAGTCAAAATGATGGGTGAAAGGACAAACCGCATGGGCTTAATCGCTTTCTTCTTAGTGACATTGTTCGTTTATTTTTGGCTTCCGGTCCGGGGGGGACTGAAAACCTTTTTGCTAGTCTTGATCATGGTGAGCGGATGGCTCTCCATTTTTGAACTCGTCTCGATTCTCGAAGCCCGTCCATGGGTCATCGCACCAATCCTGATCATCGTTGGATCGGTGATTTGGAAAGTACAACGCGACCGGAAACGAGAGCTCAAGAAAAGTGTTTGACCTCGGTCAGGCGCTTTTTCTTTTTGTCGTATTCGATAAAGCTTATCAGTTTCCTGCATTCATCAAAAAATCCTCGTACGATGGACGAGGATCAGCTTTGGTTTGTATTTAACTTTCTTATTCTAAAATACGAGAGAGATGCGTTTCATAATATACTCTCCATGATGAGCACATCATCGATTCGGTCGAGCTCGCTGAAGCCGTGTCGCATGTAGAAGGCAATCGCCCGTTCGTTCATTGCCTCGACGTGCAAGTGAATCTTCCTTTTGTTCGTCTCGATTGCTTCTTCGCATAACGCTTCCAATAAGGCGTGCCCACTACCGGACGGCGCTTTCGGCAACACGCAAATATGGCTGATGAAGACGATGTCCGTATCCATGTATGCTGCGATTAGCCCGACGAGACACCCGTCATTCCAAATTTCATATGACGTCGCCCGTTCGTAGAGCTTCAAAGCGTATGGCTCTAGCGCCACCCGCTCCGACAGCTTGGTCGGGAACAGGTGATCACACGCCTCAAGATGCGCCACATAGTCAGAGACCGTCCCTTGGTCGCGAGTCATCATACGTCCTCCAAAATTGCGACACCAAATCCATGTCGCCCAAACTCGTTCCCGTTATAGAGAAGATAGTGCCGACCTCCCCACTCGAAGACATGCGGATAACACTCCATGTCCGCGTCCCACCCGTCGGAACTTCGCTCGAATCCGAGCGCCGCATCATCCCGCGTCCAGTCCAACAGATTTTCCGAATTGGCGTAACCTAATCGATATCCGCGTAACGGGTCGGTTCGAAAGCCGAAGGTGTCCCGAAAACAGAAAATCATATGGTAACGTCCGTCCGCTTCGAACACGGTCGGAAGCGCCTGACTCTCGTCCGCAATCGTATCCGAAACGATTCTTCCGTGACGCTTGAACGTCTGTCCATCTTCTGACGTGGCGAGCGCAATCTTATACGTTCGTTCCTGGACGCCATCCGGCCCCTCTTTCCATGTCGTCCCGTAAATGTAATACATATAGTATTGTTCCCGTGTGACGACAAAGGGGTCGCCGACGAGAAACGGTTCCTCGATGCTCGCCGATAATACGGGCCCGTCTCCGAGCCGTTCGAACGTCTCTCCCTCGTCCCGACTGACAGAGAGGCCAATCCCCGTTTCGACAGCTACCGAGTCACGACGGCTCCAGCCACTCGTATAGCCATAGAGCCCATCACGCGTCCGTGTGACGTGAAATGGGAAGATCCCGTGTTCGTCGAACGTCCCCCGTTTTCCAAGGGGGATGATCTCATCTGTGGACACGTCGATGATGTCGAAATCACGTGTCATGTCCACGTATCGGACGTGGCTTTTGAACATGTCACCGTCCGGTTCACGGGTCGAGAAATAGATGCGCACAAAATCCTCGAAGACGAGCGCCTGAGGGGACTGGGCGAACGAGGAGTACTCCCCGAAAAATCCGTACGGCGCCGGGTCGAAGATGTGTCCGAGTTTCTTCCACTTCATCTCGCTCCCTCCTTGCGCTCCGCGATGCCGAATCCTTCTCGTCCGACTTCATTCCCCAAGTAAAGTAAATACCGTTTCCCGTTCAACGTGAACGTATGGGGGTAGGCGACCATCTCGTCATCGAATCCTGATTCTGTCCGCGAGAACTTCATCACGTCATCGTCACGCGTCCAATGGAGGAAGTCCGGAGAAGAGGCATATCCGATTCGATACGTCCGCTCGGGATTTTTCCGATAATCGGTCGCGTCGCGGTAACAGAAAAACATATGATAGCGTCCATCCTCATAAAAGACGTCTGGACTAGCCTGCGCTTCATTTGGAAGTACGCTTTCAATCAAATCACGTCCCGCTTTCACCCACGTGACCCCGTCCTTCGACGTGGCCAGCCGAATCTTATACACCGGTTCCGGACGTTCGCCGTCCATGATCCACTCTCGTCCGGCGATATAGAACAACACCCACGTGTCATGGAATCGCCGAATCTTCGGTCCGCTCAAGATGAAAGGTTCGTCTAGCGTATACGATAGGATCGGTCCTGGACCGACGCGCTCGAACGTACGTCCACCGTCTCGACTGATGGCTTTTCCGATATTCACATTAAATGGAACGGACACCGTACGCGTCCAACCCCCGTAATAGGCATGCACCTCATCCCCGACCTCAATCGCCGAAAACGGATAGACACCAAACTCGTCGAACGTCCCACGTGCACCGAGCTCCAATATTGGTCGTTCACTCACCCGAAGAATCGAGAAATCCTCTTTTGCGACATCCACATACCCGCTGTGACTGACGTATCGGCCATCGATTGGTTTCGGTCGACAGCTGAAATAGATTCGCAAATAGGTATCGCGTTCCAACACACAAGGTCCTTGTGCGAACGCATCCATCCAGTCGAGTGATGCGTCTCGCTGAGGGCTGAAGAATAGACGTCGATTGGTCCATTCAAATGATGTGTTCAACGTGTTCATCCCCTTTCCTCTAATCGTTGCGTCCTCTGTCTCGCCCGATTAGACGAGCGTATAGGCATGGAGCAATTCACGCACTTTCGTCTTCGAATTGAACATCAAGACATCGATGATGGACAAGTTGGGTGTGAACGGATGTCCAAATTGAGCATATTCCACCGCATCCATCTGGATAAAATCAAGCGGCACCCCGGATCCCGCGAAACGCTGTTTGTCATAAAGTTCCTGTCCGCCAATCGCATTGATGTAATGCGAGGTACGCAAATGATGACAAATCTCGAGTACCAGTTGTTCACACTTCAGTGACTTGTCGTAATCGAGCGAGGAGGCGACCAATAATTCCGTATCCATCTCGAGATAATCACGCACTTCCGTCAATAACGTTTCTAGATAAGTGGCGACATTGCGTTCTTCATTTTTAATGATTCGTTCCACCATCGGCATGACGTCGGCATAACTTGGTGCACGTTGATACGCATGGTGCAATAAGCGCAGTTGATAGCTCTCATGAACCGGATCGAGAATCCGCTCATGCTCACGGATTGTACGATGTTGTGTCATATGATCGATTTTCAGATGGATCGGTTTGATGTGTCCCTCGACCAAAATACGGTTTCGATGAATCCATCCTCGTTTCGCAAATTGCACATGGTCCAAGATGACGAACTGGTCCACCGCGTTCATCAATTGAATATAACCGAGGTATGGGAAGTAGTACGGCTGCATGATTCCTAATTTCATTTGAGCCGCCTCCCTTAGCCGAGCTGGAACGAGCGCATGCGAATCAACCACTCCATCAAGTGCGGATGTCGTACCATCAAGTAGGGACGTAGCCGCTCTCTCCCGACGAAACGCTCCACATATTGGTCATATCGGGGAGACTTCAGCGCTTTAAAATCTCGTCGGAGCCGATGCAAGCCGACCTCGAACGATAAGCGAGAAATTTCGATTTCTTGATGAAATCTGCCATCCGTATAGGAATCGAACGCATCCATCATTCGGATGAATGCCTCCATCCGCTCAATATCACGCTCCCTGTTTCGTTGACGCCACTTGGTGGTGACCGATCCGGACACACCGAATCGGTATACGCTCATCACCTCAGGCATGTAGTAGGCGTAACCTTGGCTTGCGACGTGCAATTTTAGCGCGCCATCAAATGCGGGTGTATCGCCAATCCAATCTAACAGATCGTCTGTCAGTCCATTCCGGTACAGCATGGACATCGTCGGAATGAAGCCGAGTAGCTGTAACTCCCCGGCATGATAGGACCGCGGCTCCGTCGAGGCATACTTTCTGTTTTCAGGCATCCACGGGATGACGCGCCATCCGGTATGGAGTGTGTCGTCCGTTTCGACATACGCGTCATGAAAACAGAGCGTACAGTCCGGATGGGCTTCCATATAGTCGATTTGTTTCTGCAACTTGTGTGGGTCGGTCCAGTAGTCGTCCCCGTCACAAAGGGCGATGTACTTGCCACGCGCCCTCTCTTCGTTCAACAGATTCACCATGACCCCTTGAGAATATTGGTTTTCCGTTTGATAGATGACCCGAATCCGGTCCGGATGTTGTTCTTCATATTCGCGCACGATGTCCGCCGTCCGATCCGTCGAGGCATCCTCATGAATCAGGATCTCGAATTCAAAATCCGTTTCCTGCATCAAGAATCCTTCAATCGTTTTGGCGATGTACGGTTCGTGGTTATACGTGATGCAGTCGATGCTGACCATCACCATGTCGATCCCCTCCTTTCCCCGGGATGATAGAACGACTCAGACTTAGGAAGAATAGATGTCTTGATAATAAGTTTTATACGCTCCCGAAACGATGCGCTCGACCCATTCCGGATGTGACCGGTACCATTCAATCGTCTCTTCGATTCCTTGTTCAAAACTGTAGCGTGGCACCCACCCGAGTTCGTCTTGCATTTTCTTCGCGTCAATGGCATAACGGCGGTCATGGCCAGGGCGATCCGTCACGAATTGGATGCGGTCATCAGGTAAGTCAAACGCTCGTAAAATCGTTCGGACGAGCTCGAGGTTCGTCTTCTCGTTATGTCCGCCGATGTTATAAACTTCTCCGACCTGCCCCTTTTGTCGAACGAGATCGATGGCTTCACAGTGGTCTTGCACATGTAACCAATCCCGGATATGTCCTCCGTTCCCATACACCGGAAGCAGTTGATCGGTCATACAATGGTGCACCATGAGCGGAATCAGTTTCTCGGGGAATTGATACGGACCGTAATTGTTGCTGCAACGGGTGATCTTAATCGGTAAGCCATATGTCTCATGATAGGAACGAACGAGCAAATCGGACCCGGCCTTCGAGGCAGAATAAGGACTGTTCGGGGCGAGGGGGGTCTCTTCTGTAAAGAACCCCGACTCCCCGAGCGACCCGTATACCTCATCCGTCGAGACATGGACGAAACAGACGTCATCTCGGTATTCTCGACTGTATTTATCGTCCGGATCCCGTTTCCAATGCCGCATGGCCGCGTCGAGCAACACTTGTGTACCCAGGATATTCGTCGAGAGGAACAACTCCGGCTCAAGGATACTTCGGTCGACATGCGATTCCGCCGCAAAATGCACGACTTCGTCAATCTCAAAGAGAGAGAACAGTTCATCAATCGCTGGACGGTCACGGATGTCTACTTTCCGAAACACGTAGAGCGGGTCGTGCTCGAACGCTTGGACGTTCTCTAAATTGCCGGCATAGGTCAACGCGTCGACGTTAAGGATGCGTGACGTTGGATGTTTGTCCCGAAAGTGTTTTATGAAATTTGAACCGATGAACCCGGCTCCGCCAGTCACTAGGATTGTATGCATGGGTCTGTTCTCCCTCCTCTAGAAGCGATATCAAATACTGTCCGTAATCGGTCATCTTGAGCGTCTGACCGATGTCGACCAATTGCTCTCGTGTGATGAACCCACGACGCCATGCAATCTCCTCCAGACATGCGATGTAATAACCTTGCCGTTCCTGTACTGTCTGTACGAAAATGGAGGCTTTAATCATCCCTTCAGGTGTCCCGGTATCGAGCCATGCCATCCCGCGACCGAACAAGACGACGTTCAACTCGCCTCGTTCCAAATACATTTGATTGATCGACGTGATCTCGAGCTCGCCGCGTGGCGACGGCTTCACTTGTTTCGCAAACTCGACGACTTGATTGTCATAAAAGTAAAGCCCCGGTACCGCATAATTGGATTTCGGGACCGCCGGCTTCTCTTCGATGGACAAGACGCGTCGATCCGCATCGAACTCGACGACACCGAATGCCCGTGGGTCTTTGACCGGATACCCGAACACCGTCGCGCCTGACTGCCGCTCTTTCGCATCCTGTAAAAAGCGCGTCAAGTTCGGTCCATAGAAGACGTTATCCCCTAAGATGAGGCAAACCGAGTCGTCCCCGATGAACGATTCTCCTAATATGAAAGCATCCGCGAGGCCGACCGGACGCTCTTGTACTTGGTACGTAATCGAGATTCCAAGTTGATGCCCGTCACCGAACAGTCGCTCATACCCGGAGATGTCTTTCGGGGTCGAGATCAATAAAATCTCCTTGATGCCGGCGAGCATCAGCACCGACATCGGATAATAGATGAGGGGCTTGTCATAGATCGGCAACAGCTGTTTCGAGACTGCTTTCGTCATCGGGTAGAGACGCGTCCCGTTCCCACCCGCTAGAATGATTCCTTTCATCGTTCATTCCCTCCTTCAAGGATTACGTCACAAATGCGGTCGATCATCTCCATTGTCATGTCCGGATAGAGCGGTAACGTGATCACCCGATCCGAGACGTACGTGGCGTTCGGTACGGATGCGTCGAATGCGTAGCAGGAAAAATCGGTCACGAGTGGATAAAAGTACTTCCGGGCGAGAATCCCATGCTGCGCTAAGGATGCCATCATGTCATCGCGTGCCGCTCTCCCTTTCTTGACGAGAACTGGATAGTACGCATAGTTGGACTCCGTCCGTTCATCCCGAAGGTTCAAGCGTAGAAACGAAGCGTCCGCTAAACGGGTGTCGTATCGCTCGACCAAACGTTTTCGCTTTTCAATGTCGGCATCGATCCGTGGGAGGTTGCACCGTCCCATCGCCGCCTGAAACTCGTTCATCTTGGCGTTGCCCCCGACCGATTCGACGGATTCTGGTCCGGTAATCCCAAAGTTGACGGCTTGATGAATCGCTTCGACGTAACGGGCATCCCGGAACGTGAGCGCACCACCCTCAATCGTGTGAAACACTTTTGTCGCATGAAAGCTGAACATCGTCAGGTCGCCGAACGTCGAGACGTCGCGCCCGTCTTGCCGGACACCGAACGCGTGCGCCGCATCGTAGAGGACATGAAGTCCATGGCGTTTTGCGAGTTGTTCGATCGCCTCCACGTCACATACGTTCCCATACACATGAACAGGTAGGATAGCCGTCGTCCGTTCCGTGATCAACGCCTCGATTTTGTTGACGTCAATCGTGTAGTTTATCGGGTTGATGTCACAAAAGACAGGAGTGATCTGTTTTCGGATGAGCGCATGCGTCGTCGAGGCGAACGTGAATGGTGTCGTGATGACCTCACCCGTTAACCCGAGCACATCAATCGCCGTCTCGAGGGCCAGGTGACCGTTCGTCAATAAGGAGACGTGCGGGACGTTTAGACGCTGCTCTAACTCTTCTTCTAACGCTCGCACATGCTCGCCACGATTGCTCAAGTGACGCGATTCCCAAAGGGGGCGAATCATCTCGACATACGTCTCAAAATCCGGCATACTCGGTCGCGTGACGGGAATGATGGCATCTGTTTCTACATTTGAACCACTCATGGTGAAATCGCCCCTTTTCCTTTCGTTCACGCGAATGCCCAATTTCGTATTTTAATGAGCCATTCTGTTACATGTGGCTGCTTGATCATCAGGTAAGGTCGGATTCGATCGATTCCGACGAACCGATTCAGATACGCGTCATATCGAGTAGAACGTAACGCATCATACTCTCCCTTCAATCGGTGGAGCCCCACCTCAAAGGAAATCCGTGACAACTCCAGCTCCTGATGGTATTTCCCATCGGTATAGGCATCAAATAAGTTGATGAACCGAATGAACTCCTCATGTCGCTTCACGTCACGTTCGACATTCCCCTCGTTCCAAATGGTCGTCGCCGACCCTTCGACCTCGTAGCGATAGACACTCATCACTTCCGGCATGTAGTAGGCGTATCCCCTGCTCGTGATATACAAGCGAATCGATGCATCTCGCGCCGGCGTCTCTTCGAGCCATCGCGGGGCGTCACGGAAATCGTTCACATACAACATGGACATCGTCGGAACGAACCCGAGTAACTGCAACTCACCGGCGTCATACGTCCGGGACACGGATGAGGCGAGCTTTCGATTTTCCGGCATCCATGGAATGACGTGCCAATTCGTGTGGAGCTTCCCACCTATCTCGACATACGCATCGTGGAAACAAAGCGTACAGTCCGGATGGGCTTCCATGTAGTCGACTTGTTTTTGCAGTTTGTAAGGGTCCGTCCAATAATCGTCCCCGTCACATGTTGCGATGTATTTGCCGCGTGCCCGCTCCTCGTTCATTCGACCGATGAATACACCTTTTGAATATTGATTCTCCGTCTGATAGATGACATTGAATTTTTCAGGATATTTCTGAACGTATTCCCGGATGATGTCTGCCGTCCGATCCGTCGAGGCGTCATCATGGATCAGAATCTCGACCTCGAAGTTCGTGCGCTGTGACAAAAAGCCTTCAATCGCCTGAGCGATGTACTTCTCGTGATTGTATGTGATGCAGTTGATGCTCACCATGACCATGATGAATCCCTCCTTTATGAGACTTCCGCGTCTTGTGCGACAGTGACTGGATAGGTGTCCGGTTGACTCGCGTCGAACGGCTCGTTCACCCACATCACCGTCACCAAATCTTTCACGCCCGTGTTTTCGATATGATGGACGTAACCTGGCGGAATCTCGATGACTTCAAGCTGTTCTTCACTGACATGGAACGAGATGATCTGATCTTGGTCCATCAACCGGAGCCGAATCACGCCTTCACCGCTGACGACGATGAATTGTTCATGTTTCGATTCATGCCAGTGCTCCCCTTTTGTGATTCCGGGTTTGGCCACGTTGACGGAGACTTGACCACGATCAGGCGTCTTGAACAGTTCTGTGAACGATCCCCGCACGTCCTGATGCATCAAGAGAGGCGTGACCATCCGTTCTTTCGGCAAGTAACTTAAGTACGTGCTGTATAGCTTTTTCGTAAAAGGATCCGATACATCCGGTACTCCTCTAGCCATTCGGACAGCTTCAAACGATTCAATCATTCGGGCGAGGTCGAATAATGTGATCTGGCGTGTCGGGACGTCTGAATCAGTGCTTTCTGATTTATGCAGCGCCCCTACAAACGATGCGACGACGTCATCGACATGGGCGAGCGTCAACACATGATCGGGATGTGTGACCGTGATCTCCTCTCCTCGTGCTATCTGATAACAAAACGTCGTGACCGCACTGTTATAAAAAGGTCGCCCCCATTTGCCGAACAGGTTCGGGAGCCGATATATGTGAACCGGTGCCCCGCTCCGTTGACCGTACAGTCGCAAAATGTCCTCCGCTTCTCGTTTACTGTTTCCGTAAGGATTGTCTTGAGTCGCTTGAATCGATGAGGCGAAAATGACGGGGACCGGATTATAGGACAGCAATTCGGTTGCGATTGCCTCGGTCAAGTCGACGTTTCCGGTCGTGAATTCTTCGACTCGTTCGGGACGGTTCACTCCGGCCACATGATAGACGGCGTCCGCTCGACGCAGATAGTGGCTTCGTTCCATGGATGAGGTCGAACGGGTGATCGGGAGGACGAGATGCCCAGCCCGCTCCAAGGCGTGGACGAGGTGTCTGCCTAAAAAACCGTTCGCACCGGTGACGACGATGTCCATGATTCTCCCTCCGTTTCTTCGGTCGACTTGATGTGAAGTGCCAGCCATCGCTCGGGATGTTCGACGAGTCGAAGCATCGTCTCGACGTCTTCAAACTCTAGAATCAAACTACCGAGTGCTTGATTTGCCCCTTCGAAGCGCGGGACCACATCTCCGACGTTATAATAGATGTTCGCTTGTCGAATCGTATATGCGTCTTCATCGAAATGGACGCCCATGAATCGCCCCGTTTCTTGACTGCCGATGATGAAATAGGCAGACGGTACGGTCACTGGTTTCATCTCGATCGTCACCGGCATCCCGAGTGCGACATCAATCGTCGCCTGAACCAAGTCGACGCCTGTCGCTTGTTCGATGATTTGTGGGATGTAATTCCCTCCGTTCCGTGGACCGATATCCATCAGATAGACGTCTTCTCCTTTGACGAAGATGTCGAAGTTGAACGTCCCTTGCTTGAAGCCGACTTCAGTCAACATGCGTTGCAACGTCTGATGGACTCGCTCAAGCACGTGAGGCGGATGCACACTCGAAAAACTCGCACTGATCGGGGCGAACGGGTTGACTCCGTTCACATTGAAGTGTCCGTTTCCGAAACAACGAAACACCAACTCCCCGTCGACGACAAACCCATCACCACCTATTTGATAGCCGTCTCGCGTGATAAACTCCTCCACGATCACTTCCTGATTAAACGACATCGCAAAGGCGGATCGTAGCTGAAGACGAAGCTGCTCGTCGGTCCCATTTTTACGACTCCACTTGCTGATTCCTTTACTCCCAGAGGCGTCGGCCGGTTTGATGATATATTCACCTGCTCGCTCCCGTAACGTGTCGATCGCCGTTTCCAGTTCAGTGAACGCAAAGGCTTCCGGGACGGCAAAGTCATGTCGCTGTAGGAATGTTCGAAACTTCGCTTTATTCGTCAACGTTTCGACCGTTTCAAGCGAGTTCGTCGCCAATCCGAGTACCTCTCCGACATAGGCGGCCGTTCGCGCCGCCGGATCAGAGGCATAGGCGACAATCCCATCGATGCCTTCCTCTCTCGCGATGGCGAGGACCGCCTCCCAATCAAGGGTGCTCGTACAGTAATAGCAATCGGCCACGAGTCGACCTGGATTATCCGGTAAATAGTCACAGAGAACGGTGAATATCCCTTGTTGTTTCGCTTTTTGGATGATGGGAACTTGATGCATCGCTCCCCCGAGCAACAGCAGCTTCAGCATGGTGAGAATCTCCTTTGCGATAGAGTGGTTGGAGTAAGTCGACGTAGACGGCAGCCGTGTTGGCGTTCAGTCGTGGCGTCACGAGTTCTTTCGATTGCTGTCCGTGAGCTGTCAATCGTTCGGGATGGTCGAGATAGTGTTTCAGTTCGGTCACGAGTGATGCCACGGTCGGTTCGCATTTGTAACAGTTGATTCCTTCGTGAAGATGACGCGCGACGTTGTTAACGTCATGGCTGACGACGATACCCATCCCGGACGCGCAGGCTTCAATGATGCTGAGATTTCCGTTCGAATAGGTCGCCGGCAACACGAGAATATCTGAACTTCGGTAAACGAGATTCAACCCGTTCCACGACTCGATTTCGTCAAGGAACGTGACGTCCGTCAATTGCTCATCCTCGATATATCGACGACATGCATCCGCGAGATGTCCGTCGCGATTGAGCGACATGGAAAGGTTCGGATATTCTTCTTTCAAGATTCGATACGCTTCTAAGGCGACGAGCGGTTGATAACGTTCAATTAAGCGATTGGCAAACAACAGATGAATCGGATCGTTCGGTCCTTTCTGACGTAACGGGTGCAACATGTGCGTCTCGATATCGATTGGATAAGGGACCGAAACGACTTTCGCAGAAGGAAAACCGAGTTCCTTGATAAATTGATTGCATGCGACGTTTCCCATTCCAAAAATCAAATCAGCCCGCTGGAACAAATGATGAATCCGTGTCGCCTTGTGCAAGCCGTTCTCGCTTGTCAATAACGTCGATTCTCCGCTCGTCTCGCCCCGTACGTTTCGAATCGGCTCGCTCATGACGACGACGCGCACCCCGAACAGTTTGACGATCTGTAAGAGCAGGGCATGAAACGGGGTGAAACCGGCCAGTAGCAAGATATGCGGTCGAAATCGGATGAGTTGGAGAAAGACGTCGAGCGACAGATAGTTCGTCTTTTTCGAGAAATAGGAGCCTTTCAAGACGCGACAGCGTTTACCGAGTGGGATGACCCACCAGTCAGGTCGCTGATTGGTGATTTGTTTATAAAACCAAAACTCGGTATCCATATGCTCATGAAGCACATCAGCAAATTTCACTTGATACGGGGAAGCGATATTGGATAAGAAGACGAGTCGTTGTCTGGTCATCACACTCACCCGATTCGTTTTGCGGAAGCAGGAATCGTCCATTTCGCGAGTTCTTCCTGGATGTAAGGTAACGTCAACAAGAGTTCCTTCACTTCTTCCACATCGAGCTGTCTCGTATTGTTCGAGTTGTACTCACCTTGAGCCGTCAGCTCCTGGCTGCCTTCACTGAAGTACTTCTCGTAGTTCAAGTCTCGATTGTCGGCCGGGACGCGGAAGAATCCCCCCATGTCCTCGGAGACGACTTTCTCTTCTCGGGTCATCAACGTCTCGAACGCTTTCTCGCCGTGGCGGGTCCCGATGACTTTGATGGGAAGATCGACCCCGAACAGTTGTTTCACGGCTTCCGCGAGTACACCGATCGTCGAAGCCGGTGATTTTTGGACCATGATGTCACCGGCATGCGCATGATGGAATGCGAAGACGACGAGCTCGACCGCATCGGCCAGGCTCATCAAAAAACGTGTCATGAGCGGATCGGTCACGGTGAGCGGCTCCCCTTTTTTAATTTGTTCAACGAATAATGGGATGACCGACCCACGCGAGGCCATCACGTTCCCGTAACGGGTCCCGCAGATGAGCGTCCGGTCTGGTCCGACCGCACGGGCCTTGGCGACGAAGACTTTTTCCATCATCGCTTTGGAGATTCCCATCGCATTGATTGGGTAGGCCGCCTTATCCGTCGAGAGACAGATGACCTTCTCCACCCCCGCTTCGACGGCGGCATTCAAGACGTTTTCCGTACCGAGAATATTCGTCTTCACCGCTTCAATCGGGAAAAACTCACATGAGGGAACTTGTTTCAGTGCCGCCGCATGGAAGACGTAATCGACGCCATACATGGCATTTTTGATGCTGTTCGGGTCCCTTACATCACCAATGTAGAATTTTAACTTGTCATGATGATAGCGATTGCGAATGTCTTCTTGTTTCTTCTCATCCCGTGAAAAGATGCGAATCTCTTTGATGTTCGTATCGAGGAATCGCTCCATCACGGCGTTGCCGAACGATCCCGTCCCACCCGTGATGAGCAATGTTTTGTTGGAAAACATAAGAAGGCTCCTTTCGTAGATGTCTAGTCTCAGATGTAGGAAGAGCGGTATGTCATCATTTACCCGGTTGGTCTCACTTAAATTGGTAACTTAATGGAAACCGTTATCATTTTTTCGCAACATGCATCATCTTCTTTTCTTCAGACGACGGGCTCGGTTGGGGCGCCCCTTCCACGATTCCGTCCCGGAGCAAGACGTTCCGAACGGTCAAGGCGATACAGCGCAGGTCGAACCAAAAGCTCATCTGGCGCACGTACTCCCCGTCAAGTTTCGCCTTCACCTCAATCGGAAGCTCATCTCGACCCTTCACCTGTGCCCACCCGGTCAGCCCCGGTAGCGCTTCTGTCGCGCCCACTTGTCGACGGGCCTCGACCAAGTCATCTTGATTCCACAGTGCGGGTCTCGGTCCGACGATGGCCATCTCGCCTTTTAAAATGTTGACGAGCTGTGGCAATTCATCGAGACTCGTCTTGCGAAGAAACGCCCCGACGCGCGTGATGTGTTTCGTGGAGTCGTTAAACAGATGTGTCGGGACATCGTTCGGGGTGTCCTGATGCATCGTCCGGAACTTATACATCCAAAAGCGTGTCTCCCGTAACCCGATGCGCTTTTGTTTGAAGAAAACGGGACCCGGCGAATCGATTTTGATCAAGAGGGCGATGAGGAGCAGGAACGGTGCGAGAAGAAGGAGCGCCACTCCGCTGAGCGTCCCGTCGAAGATTCGTTTGAACGTCATATAGTCCATGGCTCACACCTCTTTCTTCTCGGTCGACACCGTGTGCTGTTTCCACACCTCTCGCATCACATAGTCCGTGTAGGACAACAAGATGCGCAGCACCTTATCAGAGACGTTCGGCATGGCGTAATCGCTCACGAGTCGCATCGAGCCATCCGTCTCTTCTAAGATTCGAAGCGCCTGCAGCACTCGCTCCCGCTTCAATCCGACCATCATCGCCGCCCCTTCCTCCATCGCCTCCGGACGTTCATGCGCTTGGCGGATATTCAATCCTTTGATTCCAAGAATCGAACTCTCTTCACTAATCGTGCCGCTGTCTGACAACACGGCCTTCGCATGGAGTTGCAGGTGGACGTAGTCACTGAAGCCGAGCGGTTTGAGGGTACGAATGTTCGGATGGAGACGCACCCCGCTCTCACGAATACGTTTTGCCGTCCGGGGGTGGGTGCTGACGATGAGTGGAAGCTGGTACGTGGTCGCGACCGCATTGAGCGTGTCGACGAGATCGAAGAAGTTCTCGTCATCACTGATGTTTTCATCGCGATGGGCCGATACGACGAAATAGGCATCTCGCTCCAAGTCGAGCTGCTCGAGCACGTCTGACCGCTCAATCTTATCCCGTTGACGGTGGAGTACCTCGTACATCGGGCTCCCCGTCTTGATGATGCGGTCCGCCGGTAACCCTTCACGAAGTAGATACTCGCGTGCGATATCGCTATAGGTCAGGTTGATGTCGGCGATATGGTCGACGATGCGACGATTCGTTTCCTCCGGGACCCGTTCGTCAAAACAACGATTCCCCGCCTCCATGTGAAAGATGGGGATGTGGTGGCGTTTTGCGGCGATGGCTGCGAGACAGCTGTTCGTGTCCCCGAGTAACAAGACCGCGTCCGGACGAACAGATGCGAGCACGGGATCGATGGTGATGAGGATATTCCCAATCGTCGCCATCGGACCATCCGCCGAGGCGTCTAACACATAATCCGGTGTCCGGAGTCCGAAGTCTTCAAAGAAAATCTCATTCAATTCATAGTCATAGTTTTGTCCCGTATGAACGAGCACATGATCGATTGCCTCGGAGGCTTCGAGACGTGCCATCACGGCGGACAATCGAATGATTTCGGGTCTGGTCCCAACAATCGTCATGACCTTGAGTCGTTTCATCTTGTTCCCTCCTAGGATGTGTGGTGAATGGATAGGATGCGTAGTTTCAATTGAGCGAACACTTGGCGGAACATGGCTTTCTCCGTCTCATCAAATGCGAGTCCCCACATGATCACTGTGTAAATACTGATGAGCACGATTCCCTTCACCCCGAAGCCGAACCAATTCGAGGACGGGAAGAAGAACTGGATCCCCCAGCCGATGAGCGTGTACAGGAGAATACCGGGCAAGAGCTTCAGATGGCACTTGCGGAAAAAGTTGAGGATGTCGAGACCGAGGACCCGATGGTAAATCACGTTCATATAGAAGACGAGCCCGACGATGTTGCCGATACAAATGGCGATGGCCGCACCGATCGGACCAAAGTGTGGAATCAACAGTGGTGAGAGCGTCATACTGATGGCGGCCACGATGAGGGCGGCGAACGCCCGATACTTCACTTTGTTCTCGGCAATGAGTGTCGTATTGCCGATGTCTTGCGTCAACGTGATCACACTCGGTGCGATCAAGAGAAGCGCGATGACGTAGGAGTCGGTGAAGTCTGGTCCGACCCATAGGTGCATGAACTCGCGCCCGAGGATGAAGAACGAAGCGAGAATGAGTCCGACGATATATAGCTGAATCCGACCGATGCGGACGAAGAGATAACTGATGGCCTCACGATCGTTTCGGGACAACATCCGACTGACCTTCGGAAGGAATAAGTAACCGAGCGAGGCCGCGATGGTCCAGACATACCCTTCGATGACCATCCCGACGGAAAAGAGGGCGATCGAGGCACTGCCTGCTAGAATCCCCAGTAGGCTCGGGGTGATGTTCAACACGAAGCGTTGGGCGACGAGCGTGATCGTGCTCCAGGACGTGAAGCTAAAGATGTCCCGATAAATCCCCTTCTCTCGATTCTGAAAGTTGGCACGGACGAGAGTCTTGCGCCGAATGAAGACGTACTCGATGAGTAAGACGATCGTGCCGACCAACGCATTGACGATGACGAGGGCATACAACCCATAGCCGAGAAGAAGCGCGGTGACCATCAAAGCGACCGTCCCGACCTTCTCAGCGAGATGCAGGGCACTCGAGAAGAGGAATTGTTCATGGGATACGAGAATGCCAGAGAATGGCTTCGTCGGGAACGAGACGACGATGAACAGTCCCGCGATCACATAGAGGACTTTCAACTGTTCGAGCTCGGTCGCCGTCAGACTCGAGTAAATCGAGTCCAAGAAGAAGTAGACGACGGTGAGGATGAGGAAGAGGACGAGCGAGATGGCGATGAACAGTTTATAGGCGATGCCTAAAAATCGTCCCGCCCGCTCGTGGTCCCCCTCCGCCATATACTTGCTCATGAATCGTGAGACGGCCGCATCGAGCCCGAAGTCCATCGCAAACATACTGATGAGCGAGATGGTCAGCATATACAACCCGTAACTCGCCTGCCCGATCTCATGAATCATCCACGGCGTATAGATGAGACCGGATAAGATGCCGAAAAAGATTTGCGTGTAGGACATGACCGCCCCAATCTTGATTTTGCGGTTACTAGTTGCCTCATCTAGCGTCATGCGTGTCGACATATGCTTCACCTCCTCGTGTTACCAAAAGAACGAATACACCGGCGCTTCGCGAACGAACAAGAGACCGAGCAACATAACTGCCGAGTAATAGACAACGAGTCGTTCCCTCCGCTCAAACGTGCCGACAATCTCCGGAATCATCAACAACAGGAAGAGCGAGAAGTATTGGACGAGCCGCATCATGGACGGGTTCAAGAACGTCAGCGGTAAGAGACAGGCGGCAAGTAACAATGCGTTGAAGAAATGGATGGCGGATGGATTATGCTGTAAGATAACGTCTCGTCGCCATAGCGCAACGATGAGGACCGTGATCAGCATGATGCTGAAGTTGACCGCCCCGGCGCCGTCCATGGCGCTGTACGTATCGTAACCAGACACTTGGACGAGTAGGTCGAAGAATGGATTCCGGAAGACGAACAATCCGACGATGACCCCAAACATCGTCATCACATACGCCTTGGTCAGTTGCTTGTTCGCTAAAAAGTAGAACGGGAGGAAGATGAGCGCCGACTTATGAATGGTCATGGCTACAAATACGATGAGGAGGAACCACCCGAGTTTACGAGCACGGACGAAGTGATAACCGACGAGCACGACGAGTGCCGTCGCGATCGTTTGACGTAGTCCCGTGACGGCGAAAAATTCGTAAAACAAGACCGAGAAGAGAAGAAAGCTGATGAGTGCCTCGCTTGAATATTTGTAAATGAAATAGCCGAGCGGAATCATGAAAATCATCGCCACGATTACGAGATACACTTGATAGTCCGTGATCACGTATTGCAAAAGACGCTGGAACAAGTAATACCCCGGATCCTCACTTTCCGTGAATAGAATTTGAAAGAAGCGATCCGTGAACGTATGAAGCGGTAGGGCTTGAGATTGAAGGAAGAGCGCCTTATATTGGGCTGTATCGTCTCCGACCGAGATATCTCGAAGACCGGACAAGACAATCCATTGAATCGTGGCAAATGAGACGAACCAACCGCGTCGACTCGGAATGTCATGACGCATCAAGAGCAGTGCCCAACCGACCAACAGCGCCATATTGACTAAATAGATCGTCATCTCCATCCCTCCTTTCTACCGATAGATCAGGTTCGTCATCCCCCGATATAGAGACAGCAGGTTTGAAAACAAGATGCCGTTCCATCGGAGCCACTGATATTCCAGCGGTCCAAAGTAACGAGTCACATCATGTGTCGTTAAGTACTGTTCCCGTACGTCCGCCGCGTTTTCTTTGAACGTGTGCTTCAGAATGATAGTGGTCAATTTCTCTCCGTTATCACGCACCTCGACGTCCTGGAGTAGCCGCTTCAGATAGCGATTCGATTCCATCGTGGCTCGATGTGCGATTTTTTTCGTCTGTTGCTCGCCGTGAATCCGTGAATAGACGAGCGGCTCACGCATCACGTAAAAGTCGAACCCATCGAGCGCCAACTCGACCCAGCAGATCCAGTCTTGAATGAAGCGGTCCTCTAACGAAAAACGCCGATGTTCGAACGCTCGTCGCGGAATCAAAAGCGCGCATCCGTTCAAACTCGACGACAACAATAAGTGACGGAACATGTCCTGACTCGAATAGAATCCGCTCACTTTCCGTTGCACCCGTCGAATCGCCTCCCCCTTTTCGTCAATGAACGCCGTCCCTGTCACGACGATCGTCTGGTTCATCGGGAGATGTTGCTCGCGCATCACATCGAGCTGTCGTTCGATCTTTGTCGGCGCATACACGTCATCGTGGCTGAGCCAGGAGAAGTAGTCTCCGCTCATCTCTTCAATTCCACGATTCAATGCACTCGAGACGCCCCCATTCTCCTTTTCCACGTAGCGAATTTGCTTGCCGTAACTTGTGGCAATCGCCGCCGTCTTTCCCTCATCGGTCGAGCCGTCGTTGACGACGATCACTTCAATCGCAGGATGCGTCTGGGCCAAGGCGCTGTCGATACATGTTCGTAAATAATCGCTCCCGTTATAGACTGGGATGATGATGGATACGAGTGGTGTCATAAGGCGTTCCTCACTTTCTCGGTTTGCAGCTCCTCGTACACGTGCAGGTAATCCTCCGCCCGTTCGAATAAGTCGAACCGTTGACGCGCTTCGTTCGCACAAGCGATTCGTGAGATCGAGGCGTGATGGAGACGATCGAGTCCGTCCATCACATCGTTGACCGATCGTGTAGCGACGACGACGCCGGTCCGTTCGGTCACGAGTTCCGGACTGGCCGTGGAATCGAGGACGAGGACTGGCGTGCCACAGGCGAGTGCCTCTGCCGTCACATTTCCAAATGATTCTTCCTCTGACAGGTTCAACAAGACGTCTGCCGCGGCATAGTACGAAGCCAATTCGCTCGGGTCATGTGTCTCTTGAATGTGAAGCACATTCGCCGGCAGATCATGTTGTTCTTGCATCTGTCCGACTAAGACGATTTGGTCGGACGGTCTGGCCTTGGCCAACTCTATGAATGCAGACAGTCCTTTCGCCCCGGTCCAATGGCTTGCCACCCCGAGAAGAATGTGTTGTCCCGTCAACCCGAGGCGTGCCCGAAGTGGGCCTGGCTCTTTCGGCATGAACGTCTCCAAATCGACCCAGTTGTGGATGCGACGAATGATGGACGCATGTTGCAAAATCGAGAAGTGGGCTTCCATCGTGATCCAATCCGACACTCCGACTACTGCCAAGCGAGGGATGGCATCGAACCATTGTCGCTTGTCCGCCAACATCTCTCCGGTCCGGTCTAAAAACCAGCTCGGGATGTCTTTTTTTAAGAGCGGGCACTGTCCACATCCGTCCTTCCAGCGCTCACACCCGACCGCCGTGTAGTGGGTACATTTCCCGGTGAATAGCCAGCAGTCATGGAGCGTCATGACGGTGGCGATGTCCCTTTTCGCCAAATACTCAAACAACGTCTGAAGATGAAGGTAATTGGCGTGAAGATTATGAAGGTGAACCACGTCCGGCCGGAAGCTGTCCATGAAGGCGATTAAGTCAGCGGTCGACCGTTTGGACGTATAACCTTGACGCCCCGTCACGCGGGCATGGAGGGCATGCCGTTTCGTTTCCCACGCCTGACCAACCACCACACTTTTCTCGGTCACTGGTCCGGTCGCATGGGCGATTCGGACGTGGTGTCCATAAGAGGCATGAACGGATGCGAGCTCTTTACACATCCGACCGGTGCTTTTCACTTCGTTGATGGCATTGATGTGAAGAATATTCATGTCCGACACCTCACTCGTATGCGTAGTAGGTGTTCGTATTACGAGAAGAACGCTTGTTGAGCACGAGTCCGAGAAGTTGTGACCCGGTCCGTTCAAGTTGTTCTTTCGCCTTCAGGACGAGCTGACGATCTGAGTTCTCGCAGCCGATCACGAGAATCGTCCCGTCGGATACGTTGGCCAACAGTCGAGCATCGGCGACGTGCATCATCGGAGGCGTATCGACGATCACGATGTCAAACTGCTCACGCAAATCACTGAGGAGGTCCGTCATGCGTGACGAGGCGATCAACTCGGTCGGATTCGGTGGGATTGGACCGGCCGCAAGCAAAGTCAGGCGCGGGATATCCGTTTTTTGAAGCGCATGTTCGAGGGTGACCCGACCGGCCAATACGGTAGATAGTCCCGCATGGGCTGACAACTGGAACGTTTGGTGTGCCGTCGGTTTGCGCATATCACAATCGAGGATGACGACATTTTTTCCGAGTTGCGCATAGACGACCCCTAGGTTCGCCGCCGTGGTCGACTTCCCTTCCCCAGACGAGGCGGAGGTGATGGTGATCATCTGTAATTTATGACCGACGGACGTGAACTCCAGATTGGTTCGAATCGTCCGATATTGTTCAGAGATCGGTGACTTCGGATTCGCCAACGTGACGAGATCCCGTTTTTTATAATCAAGACGATTGGCGTTCTTTTTTCGACCGAACATGCGAAACGTCTCCTTTCACTTGGGGTGTCGCTTCCTTCACATTTTTCGTTTTCAAATCCCGACGTTCGATTGTCGGAATCGACCCGATGACCGGCAAGTCCAGCAACCGTTCCGCTTCTTGCTCGTTCCGGATGCGTTTATCAAAGACGTGGCGTAACAGACCGATGAATCCACCTAGCAGGAATCCGGCGAATAGACCGATCGCCGTGTTGAGTAGCACGTTCGGCGAGACCGGCGCCTCCGGAATTTCGGCTGGAGATAAAATTCGAACGTTGTCGATGTTCATCAGATCCGGGATTTCAGAAACGAACACTTCACTGATCACATTGGCCGTTTCCGCCGCCACGACGGGGTCGTTCGCGGTGACGAACACATTGATGACTTGCGATTCCTCTTCACTTTCTACGGTGAGCGCATCTGAGAGCGGGTCTGGTGCGTTCGGCACCTGTTCTTTTACTTTCTCAAGAACAGCCGGACTCTTCATGATAACGCGATACGTATTGACAAGTGAGAGCGAGGATAACACTTCCGAACTGTCTACGCGGTTGTCCTCTTGTTGTGTAACGAGTAGAACTTGTGTGGACGCCTCATATTTCGGCTGGATGAATGAAGTGCTCACATAGTAAGCCAGGAGTCCGACGAGAACCATACTCACGAACATCCACTTCTTACTTTTCTTGAGAACTTCCACGAGATCGCCCACGATCGTCGTTTGTTCCTTCATGTTGGTTTCCTCCCTACAGACAGAGTAAATGACCGAAATCAGGCGCAGGTTAACTGTAGTACCTTCTTACCCCCTTCATCTTGATAATTGGAGAGAAGGATTTATCATTTTTTCGCAACATCATGTCATGATGCCGTTCCGCTTTCTTCTTTTTCATTTCAGTCATACAGACAAAACAAAAAAAGTGAGGGACGAACCCCCACTTTTCTAATTCACATTCACTCAACTTTCACATATGACGGAATCCTCTTCTTTGTCTGTAATAATATATGTTGAATATATTAAATTATTTCTTTCATATAGATGTAGATATGTCTCAATAAAATGGGTAAATTACATTAATTAATAGTATATATGCTAATTTCAAAGGGGCTACTTATGCGACAACTTGTTTTGCTTTCAGCAGCATTATTCTTAACATTAAGTGGATGTTCCAAGGAAACTCCATCTCTGAAGTCATATGAAAGTACATTCGCAACCGAATCATTCGTTCGAAAACATTTATTGACCAAAGAAGGGCTCATTCGGACAAATATTTCGGATCGACAGCATGAATTTTTATCTGAATCGATCGGTCTTTATCTACTCTTTTTAGTAGACCAAAAGCGAGAAGACGAATTCGCCAATCAAATCGATATTTTTAAACACTATTTTTTAGATGAGTCCAATTTAGTCAGTTGGCGCCTTGAACAAACAGGGGATGACATCACAGCAAGTCCGGTCAACGCTTGGATTGATGACGCACGAATCATTCACGCATTATCGAAAGCAGCAGACGTGTTTAACGAACCTACTTACACAAAGTTAGCTGAAAAGATCTCGACAGCCCTTACGACTAAAGGGGTGAAAGACGGTCTCCCCGTTGATTATGTGGATTTAACAACGAATGAAACGGGGGATGTCTTGACACTTAGTTATTTGGATGAAGCAGCTTTACGCTATATGCCTTCTTCGAATAATTTGTATCTTAATAGCAAACAGCTCCTTGAAGAGGCACCTTTGCAAGGACCTTTTTTCGCCAAGTCATATTCGATATCTGACCAAAAATATCACTTCGATGATGAAATCAACATGATTGACCAACTTTATGTTGCCATTCGATATGAACAATTCAATCTGAATACTGACGTTTTTTATGATTTTTTTAAAGAACAGTTCAATCAAGGTCTTGTTTACGGGCGATACGATCTTGATTCTAAAGAACCTGCTGTCAATTATGAATCGCAGGCCGTATACGCATTAGCTATTTTTTATTTACTTGAACGTGACGAAAAGGAGTTTGCTGAAACAATCATGAAACATTTAAAGACGTTCATGATTTCCGATTCGTCATCCGAATACTACGGTGGATACATTGACGTATCGAATAAAGAAACCCATTCGTTTGATAATTTATTGCCTTTACTAGCAGAAGGAGGACTTTTAGATGGATACCTCATTCCGTAAAACAAGTCTCATCAGTTTACAAGTCGGTATGTTATTGATTGCTGTCGCTATATTATTTACTTACACTCCTGATTTAGGAAATGTACAGACTGAAGGAATTCTGCTACTCGCATCGGCCGTCTTTATAAGTTTATTTGCAGGTATCCGTGCTGGTTTATTTTCTGCATTGTTCATCCTATTCGTGTTTGGAAGTCTATATTTTTGGAATATGTTTTTTAGACCTGAAGACCAATCTTTCCTTTTTTCAGAGGCAACGCTCTTCTATTTCGGTCTTTGGTTAATTGGTCTTGTTATTTTAAGTGGCAGTATTTATGAACGAGTCAAGCAATTGGTTCAAAACAATCTTGTATTACAAGAAAAAATAAGACGTCTTGTCGCCATCGATGATGAGACAGGACTGGATAATAAAGATCGATTCGAACTTGAACTTCAGTTAGAAATTGATCGAACGAACCGTCACGATGAATCGTTTACCGTCCTCCTATACCAAATTGACCACTTCACTGAATTCAGAAAACTATATGGAGCCGATGAGTCCACTCGTTTCTTAAAGTTCTTTAGCGAACGTTTACATCAATCAACTCGAACAACAGATAAAAAATTCAGACTGTCTACCGAAGAATTCGCACTAATTTTGCCCTATGCTTCTGAAGAAAACATGCAGGTTATATTAAATCGATTTAAACATATGATTGGCGATTATGTGATCAAGAACGGTAAAACGGTCTCTTTCACAAATCATATTGCTCACTACACTGTTACAAAAGAGGCAAGCATTCAATCCCCGGATGATGTTCTAGGTTTAATGAGAAATGAGTTGAAAAGTTATGCGCTATAAAGTGCTCATCCTCCTGTTCGCGTTGATTGGTTTTCCGCATGTTGCACTCGCAACCAGTCCAAACGTCACGATTGTTTATAGTTCAACCTCAAACGATGTACCTCCTGAAATTTATAAACTTGATGCACTGGTCTCTCGTTTTTCTGAAGACATTCACATTCTTCGAGATACAGAAGTGACAGAAACTTCTTTTAAAAAGACGAGTCATCTTTTCTACTTTGGTTTAAATGCTGCAACGATTCCAGCGTCTACTCGTAAACTAATCAATGAGTCGAATGCTGCCCTTTATGGAATTGGGTTTAATGCAAATCAACTCAGAGCATTCGAAAAAATTGACGTCACTCGCATACAAGGTGTTTCAAAGTTTTATCAAGAACGGACTAATACAAGTTTGACATTCGCGTTAGCGGATACGGTTTTCTCTGTAAATCATCAAATGAAAAATGTACATGCACGTATTGCACAAAAAGACAAAGAGTACCCGACAATCATCCAACTCAACGAGCATTTTTATTCTGGTATTTATAACTTATTAAATCGTTCTTCTTTACTCTTCGCCGATAGTTTGTACGACTTTTTTAAAGAAGAAGCAAAACCAGAACACCTCGGGTATATACGTCTAGAAGATGTTAACCCAAGCACGGATCCAAAATTACTCGAAAAAACCGGGAACTACTTACTTGATCGTAACATCCCAGTTCTATTAGCAGTCATTCCGGTATATGTAGATCCAGATAGTGGGCAAGCCATTCACTTCAATGATCGTCCCAAATTACTGAATGTGATAAAGAACCTTGAAAAGCGTGGAGCCTCGGTCATCGCCCATGGATACTCTCACCAATATCGTTCCTCTGAAACTGGTGAAGGTTTTGAATTCTGGGATGTTGAGAACAATCAACCCGTTCTCACCCCTTCAGATGAGCAGTCAATTATTTTAAAACCAGAAGAAACTTTCAGTAATACAAAGGACTACAACACCTATTTACGTGATGTTTTAGAAGGAGAGGCATCCTACATTCAATCAAAATTAACGAAATCTGTTCACGAGCTAGTTTCTTTAGGGCTTCATCCGCTAGCCTTTGAAGCACCGCATTATACGATGTCGCATTCAGGATATCAGCTAACGGCAACTTATTTTTCAAACGTATTCGGTCAAATTCAATGGAGCAATACGGAATGGGAAGTTATGGGGACAACCCCTTACGTATCAAAACCTTCTTTATTACATGGGATGACGTTGTACCCTGAAACTATCGGGTATGTCAGAACCGACTTACCACGGCCAGTTGAAGAAATGCGTCGGGCTCGCGATGAATTACTGATCGTTCGAGAATCAATGATTGGAGGATTCTATCACCCATATATCGGCATGGAACATTTGGCAGATCTTGTAGATATGATGGAATCTACACCTGGCTTCCAGTGGTTAGATTTACGTGATCAAGATGAGTGGGTTCGTACAGAGGATGTGTCAATTCAAGCCTCAAATGGAACGATATCACTTCAAGACAATCGTTCTCCTCTATGGAGTCAGTTAGAGTTGAACATGCCAAACTCGTTTCTTGAAAAATCACTGTGGGCTCTGGTGATCATCACATTCACTGCCGTTCTGATGTTTTTGACCTATACCCTCTATCTTCGCACGCAACGTAAAAAACGACTATTTAAGGAGCGTGGTTAATCATGGCAAATCTACTCTTTCTGTTCTCACTCGTCATGATTTGGACGATGCTTCTATACCACATGTTTTTGATGCAAGGCGGGTTCTGGCACTTCATGACGTTTCGTGATCCAATCCCAGAATGGACGAAACATATGAAAGACTTACCAAAAGTGTCTGTTCTAATTCCAGCTCACAATGAAGCAGTTGTCATAGCAGCAACACTTCGAGCAATGTCTCGAATTGACTATCCCCATGACAAACTCGAAGTTATTTTAATTAATGATAACTCCTCAGATCAGACCGGAGAAATTGCCAAACAGTTTGAAGAGAAGTTTTCATTTATCCATGTCGTACAAACGACACCTGCATATGCAGGAAAAGGAAAATCGTCTGCTTTGAACTATGGTCTGACCCAATCAACGGGAGATGTACTGGTTGTATATGATGCGGATAACACACCTGAAAAAGACAGTGTCTATTATCTGGTTATGGGTCTTTTGAATGACCCAAAAGCAGGAGCGGTCGTAGGAAAATTTCGTGTCACAAATGCATATGAAACGTTGCTTACGCGTTTGATCAATATCGAAACCATCTGTTTTCAATGGATGGCACAAGCAGGGAGATGGAAGTGGTTTAACATTGCCACAATTCCTGGAACCAACTTTGCCATCCGTCGTTCCATTATTGAAGAGCTTGGCGGTTGGGATGAAGCAGCGCTAGCAGAAGATACCGAACTCACGATTCGGGTCTATGAACTTGGTTGGCATATCCGATTCTTTCCTGCCGCAATCACATGGGAACAAGAACCTCAAACGTTAAAAGTTTGGTGGAAACAACGGACGCGTTGGGCACGCGGAAATCAATACGTTGTTCTCAAATTCATGCGTCAATTATTTTCACTGAAACGAAAGAAAATCGTTTTCGATATCATTTACTTTTTTTTCACTTATTTTTTATTCTTCTTCGGCGTGATTCTGTCGAATAGTTTATTTGTGATTAATTTGTTTGTGGATATCGGTCTAGAAGTTGGAAATATCACACTCATCTTATGGATTCTCGCATTTTTACTATTTGTGACCGAAGTGTTCGTCACACTCAGTATCGAACGCTCCGAATTTAATGTGCAGAACTTTTTTACCGTTATTCTGATGTACTTCACGTACAGCCAATTGTGGATTGTGCTTGTCATCTACTCGCTTTATCTCGAAATAAAACGCGTCTTATTTAATCAAGAAGTCAAATGGTACAAAACAGACCGATTCGACTGAAGAGGAGGATATTATGAAACCTTACTTGCCCTACTTACTAAGTTCATTCCTGATTTTATCTACAACTTCGGTTCAAGCTGCCACTGAACTTCGTTCGTCGTTATCCATTGATTCTGAAAATAGCGAAGGAGAGCGTATATTAACGACGGAAGATGACGTCCTACCTGGAGAAACGTCCGCCCGTACGTATACGTATACGATGGTCGGAGATGAGCAAGCTAATTCGTCTAAGTATCTGTCGCTTGACTGGTTACATTCGGAGTTATTGATCCCGCCTTCAGCACTTACAATCGATATTGATGGTGAGCCCATCAAATCAGTCGCTTTGACAAAAAAATCATCTCAGGGAAACGTGAAAGTGCCACTCCAAAACAAACATTTAACGAAGGGTACACATGAGGTCACGGTAAGATTCACGGGAATTATCGAAGGGAGAATGTGTGACACAGGGAATACATCCGGAAGCTGGTTAACTGTCCGCCCTTCGAGTTTTGTCGCTGCCGGAAACAAAGCAGAACTCTCACTGAAGGATTACCCGAATCCGTTTACACAAACAACAAGTCAAAAATTGACCGTTGTGCTCCCAAGTTCGCCGAGCGCAGCATCAATAGAGGCAGGACTTCTTCTATACAGACAGTTAAAAGGAGATGCGGCCGATTCAGATAATGTATCGCTTCAATATGAACAACAATTAAAATCATTGGATGGTCGGTATGTTTTCGTAGGACAGACTGATTCTTTCACAGGTCCTGTAAAAAACTTCATTCAAGAATTGAACGAACTCCCAACAGGCGATGAAATTTTGCTAGAGCAAGTCCGTCTCGTGAATAACGGAACATCTACCGAAGCCATGTTCGTTCTCGCTGAGAACGCAGATGCGTTTGAAGGGACACTAGACCATTTGCTACTCGTCCCACAGCGACAACAATTGAATGGCGAACGATTGACTCTAACGAGTGCACCCGTAATGCAAAAAAATGACAACATTGTTGATTTACGTGCTCTCGGTGCATCAGACTTGATGTTGAGCGGCAGCCAAGCGGTTAGTCCGAACTACTTTTATCCGTTGCCTGTCATCGATAAACAATCTCAAGTAAAACTAGATTTACGTTTTAAAGCGTCTGAGAATCTAGTGCCTGAACAAGAAGGGGGACTTCCTCCTGAATTGATTGCTTTGATAAACGGGGTACCCCACTCTATTCCTTTAACAGACACGGAAGAAGATCATAGTGAATGGCAGCAACATACTATTCAAGTCGATGCTTCCACGCTCCAAAAATCTTCATTTTTAGATGTATCTTTTGAAGCAAATGGACTCCGCTCAGAAGCTCCGTGCAATGCGAGTGATTTAGATCGCTGGATTTTTATTTCTAGTGAGAGCCAAGTAACGTTACCAACGAACAATGGGCAAGCGAATAATGAAGTATTCTCAAACATGGCTAGTCTTTTTGCAACGGATTCAGGTGTCTTATTCGTGATTCCTGACGATATGAGCGAACAATCACTTCAAAATATGGCCAGTGTGATGAATGGATTACCCGTCACTCCCTTAACAGGACAAGTCGAGTTTGTTCGTTCTAGCCAAGTTACTGAAGAAATGGTAACAAACCGTTCTGTATTCTTTATTGGAAATCCAGAGCAAAGTCCTCTCTTCAACGAACAAAAGAAAGATTGGATTGTTACAACAGACAATCAAATTGATTTGTCTCAGTACGGGTTCGTCCCAGAAACTTCTTCGGAATATGCCTGGATCCAGCCCTCTCCTTGGAACGATGAAAAAGCAATGATTGTTGTGTCAACTCAACATTCGATTGATTCAACACTTATTGAAACGCTAGCTTTTCCAAATGACACATTTAGCGTGGCAGTGAAGAATCAAAATGGCGCTATTTTTACAAATAGTTCAAGTATCGCGAATGAACTTTCGAATAACCAAGCAACATCTAGTGAAGAGTCTTCCGCTTCAATAGACTCTACATGGTATTTTGTCGGTTTCATTGTATTAATTGTCTTCATTATTGCCATTCTCTTCTATATGAGACGCAATAAAAAAACACCTTAATCCTTTATTACGTACCGCTTAATAGATATGCAAAGTATAAGAAAGGTCATCTCCTTCGTTTAGAACAAAGAGATGACCTTTCTTATTGCTCCACCCCAAACCGATACACCGTCCGCGAGTGATACAACTCACCCGGTTTCAGTTCGATTGAGGTTGCGATGTCTGGATAGTTCGGGGCATCTGGGAACGCCTGGGCTTCGAGACAAATTGCGCTATATTTTTGTCGACCGTCGAGCGTCACCGGTGTCTCTTCACTCAAGAAATTCCCTGTGTAGACGACCATGACCGGTTGATTCGTCTCGACCGTCATCGTCCGTCCGCTAATCGGGTCGTGCAATCGAATCGGTCCATCCTTCAAGATAAACGGATGGTCAAGACCGCTCGCCCGTTCAATCGCCTCGTCTCCTGACACGAGCGCCTCTCGGACCGCTTTTCCGTCTCGGAAGTCAAACGGTGTCCCGCTCACATCCCGCAACTCCCCTGTCGGCAGTGACTCCGCATCGAGCACTCCGACCGAATCGGCTGGTAGCGTCAGCTCATGGTCGTGGATAGTCGGACGTCCGCCGAGATTGAAGTAGTTGTGATGATTCAAGTTGACCCACGTCCGTTGGTCCGTCTCCGCCGTCATCGTGACAATCAGTTCATTGTCATCCGTCAGTTCATATAACACTTTAAAGAAGACGTTCCCCGGGTATCCTTCTTCCCCGTCCGGACTGAGATACGTGAACTGAATGCACTGTTCGTCGGCGTCCATCTCCCAGTGACGGGCCGTGATGCCTTTGTCGCCTCCGTGAATATGATGGGACGCCTCGCTTGGGGTCAAGGCGACACCCTCAATCTTTGCGTCACGAATCCGTCCGGCAATCCGCCCAACGACCGACCCGAGATAAACGGGATTTTCTAAGTATTGAGAGACGTCCCCGTACTTCAAGATGACCGAGTCAAAATTCCCTTCCCGGTCCGGGGCCGTCAGTTCCGTCATCGCACAGCCATAGTCAATGGCGGATAGGATCATGCCGTTGGCGTTTTGAATCGTCGCTTGTTTCATGCCATCACCTTTCTACCCCGTCATCGGGCAATTGATTTACCACTTCCAGCGTCCTCGCCAGTTTTTTTCTGGCAAATGAGGCGGATTTACCGCAATCGGTTCATCGGCTAACATCGCCTCCGTAAAGCGGAGCTGCTGTTGCCACATCTCTTCCCCTAATTCGTTGATGACTTCCTGCCTTGCCGCTAACCAATTAAAATCACGATGTTCCACGTTATGGGCATCGGAGGCGACGATGTGACTCAGCCCGTTACTGATGAACGTGAGCGCGAGTTCCCGTACCTGTCTTCCGAACTGCCCTGTCAAACTGCTTGTCGTCACTTGCGACAACGCACCCGCTGATACGAGATGGTGCAATTTTTCGGGATGGAGTGCAAATTCACGATTCCGCTCCGGATGCGCGATGACCGGAACGTATCCAGCCGCCTGTAGTTGAAAGAATAAGGACTCCGTATAAGCTGGTAGACTTTGACTCGGCAGTTCCACGAGGACATATCGTGACCCAGCGAGCGAATGTGCCTCTCCGGAATCCAACGCTTCGACCATTTCTCCAAAAATTCGAATCTCTTGTCCAACATACAAGGTCAAGGGGATCTGTTCATCATCGAGTCGTTTTTGTAGATGCGCGACTTCTTGCGTGATGTCATGATGCTGCGTCTCAAAGTACGGATGATACGCGTGTGGTGTCACGACAATCGATGTTACCCCTTCTTCCACCGCACGTTTCGCGAGTTGAAGGGATGCTTCCATTGTACGTGGTCCATCATCTACTTCAGGCAACATATGACAATGTACATCAATCATGAGTGTTCACTCTCCATTGTGTGATTGTTTTAGCCAAACGTATTCATACGGGCGAAGCGTTACATTTGTCATCCATTCTTCTGTAAAGAGACTCGTCCCTTCACAATCCGTCTGCACCGTCTCTTCACTCATATTCGTCAATAACAGTAGGGTCTCCTCTTGATGCGTTCGCTTAACAGCGAAAACGCGCCGATCGAGATTTAGGACCTCTTGACCAATGTAAGGAGACAAGGCAGGGTGGAGTCGTTTCACATTCAATTGGCTCAATATCCCTTCATAAACACGAAGTCGATCCGGATCGCGTTTCAATGCTCGGACGAGATCTTCCTGTTCAACCGGTTGTGACACCCCAAATAAAGTTCGGTAATCAATCAACGGAATCCCTTGAAGCGACAACAATACACTGTGGGCTGCGAGAATCACATCTGGGTTAGTGTCCATCAGATTTTTCTCAAACGGATCACGTTCCGCCGAAGAGAGGAAGTTGAAATAGGTTTGATCGGCTCTCAGCGGATGCACCTGACTCGCCCAATCGGTCAATCGTGTCACATTGGCCTGCGCAAACGCTAAAATGACATGACTGGATAAGTCGAAATGACAGACGACGTCCGCCTCTTCCTCAAAGTTTAGGACTGAATCGACACGTTCATTGGCAACGATGAGCTGTGCATTCGGCTTATACGTATGCATAATCGTACGCCACAGTTTGAGGATGTGTTTGACTCGTTCCGGTTCTATTCCGCGAAACGACTCGACATGGACACGGATTTTCGTCGCTCCATACGCCAGACGTTCAATCAGTTCATCTGTTACGGTGACAAGGTCGAGTTGTGACTCATTCCATGCTTCAGGCGTCATCTCGTAAATCAAATCGAACTCATCGGTGAAACGTCCTAAGTCTTCGAACAATTGCACCCGCGAGTCGATGGCTGTGTCCTGTTGTTTCGTTTGATACGGAAACAGGGAGACGAGATAGAGATCACTCACCGTTGTTTGGACATGATCGGCTAACCATTGATGGAGAGCCTCGAGGTTCGCTCGTCCGTCAGTCAGGATAAAACCGGCATCCACCAACAAGACGTTTGTTTTTTCAGAAGGGCGTTCATGGTCGTGCCAACGATGATCCGACCACTTTTCAAACAACCGTTCCCACTTTTCTTGCGAGGTCTCCCCGAGTTCGTGGAGTACCTCTTCAATCGTTTCCCATTTCATGACTCATCCCTCCTTGGCATCTCTTTATTTCTCCCACTTTCCGTCCCCTTTGAAACACAAAAAAACTGTCCGACTTGGGTCAGACAGTTTACTCCATCAATCGTTTCAACTCTTCCTGAACGCCATTCAACGAAGAAGATTCTGGATTCCAATAATAGATGCCGTCCCCCTCTAATCCGCCCGCACCCTCAAGCCGTAAGACACTCGCGTTACGGAACGCGTTCATATAGTCCGTCGACAAAGAGACGAATTCATTGAGCTCGATATTCGTCTTCGCCTGATCGCCGACCACCTCGAGTAACGCGGTGACCTTGTCGAGTGAGAAGTCCGTCCGTCCTTTTTCGATGATGGCGGCGACGACATCACGCTGACGTTCTTGACGTCCGAAGTCACCGTTTGGATCGTTATAGCGCATCCGGGTGTAATCGAGTGCCGCTTCTCCGTCTAACGTCACCTCACCAACGGGAAACGTGTAATCTTCTGTCGAGAACGCAAATTTATTCATGACGGTAATGCCTCCGAGTGCATCCACGACGTCGCTGAATGCCTCCATATCCGTTTCGATGACATAATCGATTGGGATGTCGAGAAAATTCTCGACCGTATTCATTGCCATTTCGGCCCCACCGAACGCATAGGCATGATTGATCTTATCACGTGTCCCTTTCCCGACGATTTCAGTCATTGTATCCCGGGGAATCGAGAGCATCGCTCCTTCATCAAGTTCCGGATTGAGTGTCAGCACGATGATTGAGTCACTCCGTCCCTGTTCAGTTCCGCGTCGGTCAATCCCAAGCAAGAGAATGGAAACAGACTCTTTGCGTTCAATGGTCTCGACCTGCTTGCGCTCTTTGCTGATTTTCAAGTTGTCATTCACTTGTGCGACGGTGTCATCGACTTCTTTTACCATTGACCAGACGAACGCGCCACCCGTGATGAGCACCAAGGCCATGACGCCTGCTACAACCCCTAGTACGATTTTCCACTTTGATGGTTTACGATGTTTCGCCATGCGGCCACACCTTCTTCCGTGAAATAGTACTAGTTTATTCCCATGCCACGGGTTGTTTTAAAGCATGTTCACAAAGAATAATCACGATATCCCTTTTTTTGTTACGGGAAATGGGTCCGGGTCGGTTGGCGGGTCATATGGTAGGGCCATGCCGCATTGATTTCTGCCCCGATCAGCATCGTCGCTGCCGTCAGATAGAGCCAAATTTGTAGTAGAATCACCGCACCAATCGTGCCATACGTGTCCCCTAGAATCGAGAAGCGTTCGACATAGACACTGTATCCGGTCGACAGCAATTGCCATGAGATGACCGCAAACACGGCTCCGGGAAGTGTTTCGATGAACCGTACTCGCTGTTGTGGCGCGATTTTATAAAAGAGCGAGAACGCCATGATCAAGATGAGCGTCGAGACCGTATAGCGCGTCAGAGTCGACAAGCGGTCGAATTCTTCAACTTTTGGATAGAGGGCATAAATCAGTTCGACAAACTCTTGACCGAATAGATGAAACACAATCAAGATGACCGCCCCGATACTCCCTGCTAAAATCACGAGCAACCCGATCAACCGTCGGAAGATATAGCCACGCGCTTCAGTCTCCCCATATGCGAACACCGTCAGCTTGACGAGTCGTGCCGTCCCGTTCGAAGCAGACCAAAACGCGATGATGGCACTGACCGATAACAGTCCGCCGTTCAAGTTTCCGCTCACATCATAGACGATAGATAACAGCTCACGCACACTTGAACCGGGAATGAGCGTTTCAATCTGCTCGATGAGAAGCGCGTCATCGATTTGAAACCATGCCATCACGGCAAAGAGGACGACAAACGTCGGAAAGATGGCTAAAAACCAAAAAAACGCCAGTGTGGCACTATAATCGTTAATATGATGGTCTTTGAATCGATGCCTGACGTCCACGGCCAGTCGAAACATACTTTCAAACATCGCCACCCTCCTCTCATCACTTCTTCTCTTATATCATTCTACATCTCGGGCAACCTGTCCTTTTGAGCAATCGTTATTTCGGGTATGCCCTATAGAGGACTAAATCTTACAAATGGGGTGGAACGAATGGAAATCGGTATGATCGGACTTGGTAAAATGGGCCTCAATTTGGCTCTGAATTTGACAGACAATGGGCATCGTGTCGTCGGGTATGACCCGGGAAACGTATCGACGAGTCAATTTGAGACGAAAGACTCTTTGCAGGAGGTCGTTTCCACGCTTCAGGCCCCTCGCGTCGTCTGGGTGATGGTGCCGGCGGGTGACGTGACCGAGCACGTCTTGAACGACTTGCACCATCTTCTCTCCCCAGGTGACATCGTCATCGATGGAGGAAACTCGAACTACAAGGAGTCAATGCGACGTTCCAAGCACTTTAAAGAAAAACTAATCTATTTCTTCGATGTCGGGACGAGTGGTGGGATGGAAGGTGCCCGTCACGGAGCGTGTACGATGATTGGAGGCGACTTGGAAGCGTTCGGAAAAATCGAACAGCTCTTCCAAGACGTCTCGACCGACCACGGTTATCTGTATGCGGGACCAAGTGGAAGTGGTCACTTTTTGAAGATGGTGCATAATGGGATTGAGTATGGGATGATGCAGGCGATCGCAGAAGGGTTCGAGGTGCTCGAGAAGAGTCCGTTCGACTATGACTATGAAGATGTCGCGCGCGTATGGAACCACGGCTCGGTCATTCGCTCGTGGCTCATGGAGCTGACGAAGAGCGCCTTCTCAAAAGATGCGAAGCTCGATGACATCCGTGGGGTCATGCATGCGTCCGGTGAAGGCAAGTGGACGGTCGAGACGGCACTCGAGTACGACGTCCCGACGCCCGTCATCGCGCTCTCCCTTATGATGCGTCAACGTTCGCTTCAAGACGATACGTTCTCAGGTAAAGTCGTTGCGGCATTACGAAATGAGTTTGGTGGGCATGCGGTGGAGAAGAAAGAGTAAATCATCAAGGTCTCGACCAACATCGGTCGAGACCTTGATTCATTCCATCGTATTCCCTTCTGCCGGAATGGGATGGTTTTTAAGCATTCTCGCAAAATGAACGAGGTTATATGCCATCGTCTTGCCATGAGACTTCGTGAATTCATTTTCTCGTCCAGCATCGAGGTACGAGTCACCCGGTCCCGCTTCCCCGACCCAATACGTATCGACGTTCGGCGGCACGGTGAAACCGATGTGGGACAATCCATATAGAATCGAAGCACAGGCGTGTTTCGCCCCGTCCTCATTCCCCGTGACGACGACTCCTCCGACCTTGTTGTAGTAGATCGCCTGTCCCGATTTATTCGTCAGCCCGCTACCGCCGTATAGACGTTCAATCACTTGGGTGGCGACGCTACTCTTCTCCCCGAGCCAGAGTGGTGTCCCGATCACGACAATGTTCGCGGCCTTCACTTTTTCAAAAATCTGTGGCCACTCGTCCCCATCCCCTTCATCTTCCGTCACACCGAACGTGACGTTGTAATCGACGATTCGAACAATCTCAGATTCAACATCGAGCGCATCGAAGTGCGGGATGATATCACGAATCAACCCTTCCGTATGCGACGTCATGTCGCCACCTTTTAACGTACAGTTCAAAAACAAGGCTTTCATTCGACCCCTCCTAAGTAAAATGATGTTCCATTAGGTGTTCCCGTTCACCATCCTTTCTAATACAAAAAGAGACGGTCATCGTGTGATGACCGCCTACTTCATGGAACTTATTCACTGTACCCTTTCGGATTATTCGATTGCCAACGCCAGGCGTCCCGACACATCGCTTCGATGTCATGTCGTACCTCCCAGCCGAGAATGGCCTTCGACTTTTGCGGGTCAGCAAAAATCGCCGCGACATCTCCGTCTCGCTTACCCGTGATTTGATAAGGAATCGTCTGTCCGCTCTCCTGTTGGAACGTTTGAAGCAAATCGAGGACGCTGTATCCTTTCCCGGTCCTGAGGTTGAACGCCTCCACTCCCACGTGTTTCCCCACATACTCCAACGCCTTCAAATGACCAAGCGCCAAATCCACGACATGGATATAGTCGCGCACGCCTGTCCCGTCATGCGTCGGATAGTCATCTCCGAACACTTGAAGTTCTTTCAGACGTCCGGCTGCGACTTGTGTGATGTATGGCATCAAGTTGTTCGGGACATCAAACGGATCTTCTCTGATCGTCCCGGAGTCGTGAGCGCCAATCGGATTGAAATAGCGAAGAATCGCAATCGACCACGATGAATCGGCCGTATAGAGGTCGCGCAACATCTCTTCGATCATCAGCTTCGTTCGTCCATACGGATTGGTCGCACTGAGTGGGAACGATTCATCGACCGGTGATGTGGTCGGGATTCCGTAAACGGTCGCCGATGAACTGAAGACGATGCGTTTGATCCCATATTGGTCCATCATCCGCAATAAGACGAGCGTCCCGGCCACGTTGTTGTAATAGTAGTGAAGTGGTTGACTGACGGATTCGCCGACTGCCTTTAGACCGGCAAAGTGAACGACCGCATGAATCGAGTGCGTCGAGAAGATTTCATCGAGCAATTCCTGATCTCGAATATCGCCTACGTATAAGGTGACCGTCTTCCCCGTCAGGATCTCGATTCGCTGAATTGCCTCTTGTCGGCTGTTGGACAGGTTATCCAAAATAATGACCTCGTATCCTGCCTCAAGTAATTGAACGGTCGTGTGTGTCCCGATGTACCCCGCGCCACCTGTCACAAAATTGTTTTCATGTGCTTCACCCCATTTTCTAAAAGTCCATCTGCAGCGATTGTTAAGCCGAGCGGTCATTGAGCCAGTCTCCGACACGACGGAACGTATCCGTCCGTGGAGGTGTTTCGTTTCGGCTAAACGTATGATAATCAATTTCGGACACGTATCGAATCAAGCGAATGAGCGAGAAGGCGAACGCAATGGTGCAGCCAATCGCAAAACTAAGACCGTAACTGTCAGGACCGAGCGGTAACAAGAAGAACGTCAACCCGGCATTCATCGTGATGAAGAGGGCCGATGTATACGCCGCTCCCCGATGGTCTTCAAAATAGAGCAGGACGAGCGTGAGAACGAGCACCATGGCGTTTGAACAGGCACCAATCGTCGTCATTTGAAAGACATCTCGAATCTCAGGTGACAGACCGAGGAGTGAGAACAAAACGGCCGCGAACAGGATGAAAAGAAGCGAAACGAGTCCTTGGTTTCGGAACAGGCGCTGCAACTCCTATCGTAAGACAAGGAGCATGGCCGCTTTCGAACGTTGAATCTGTTGGTACGTCCCACCTTCGTTCACGTATCCATAAAACACGCGATACCGCTCATAAAAACGCGTCTCGACCGACACAACGAATATCGTCATCGTCGGAATTATCGTCAAATAAGAGAGGAAGATGGCTGCGTCATAGATCGGATGATAGCGGAATGTGTCGAGGTGGACACTCCCTCCTTCCGCGAACCAGATGATCCATGTGCCGACCCAGATGCCGATGTTATAGAGGAAACTGGTCCAAAAGAGTGCCGGATAGCGGTCAAAATAACGGTAGAACGAGAATTGACCGACCGTACTCCGGTTCGGGAACGTAAGGAGCATCGACGCGAACAATCCGAACAGTGTGACGACGAGCCCGAGCGTCATACTTGCCGTTAAGGCGAAACTCTTCATGAAAGACTCCGTCAAATACGACATCAAGAACTGATCCGTGATGATGATTGCGGCGACGGCAACGATCCCACCGGCGACAAAGCTATATGCAACCGCCTGATAGAATTTCGCCGCACTGAGGAACAAAAAGTGTACCCAAATCAAGTTGACCGTCATGAACAAAACGAATGCTACAGCGTTCAGCAACGCCGGGAGTTCGGAGAACGAGAGGAAGACGGCGAACAACACCGAGGCGATGGCGACGGTCGTCTTCATCATCCCGATGAACGCCGGGAACAGCATCGATAGCGTCTGCACCATCAAGCCTCGTGAGTTCTTATCCGTCAACGACGTCGTATTCCAAAACATCACTTCTCCTTTCCCATAAGGAGATTGCCATAGAATCGGTTCGTTTTTGGCAGAAATGAGGACGTCCGCTTCCTCTTTCAGTTCGACGTCAGCGATGCTGTGGACGAACAACCCTGAGTCTTGAGGCAAGTCGACGTACCCAGGGAAAATTTCTTGTTCAAAAATCAACCCGTTGATTCCATCTTTAAAGTCCCCGAAATCATCGACACCGACCAGTTCAGCCCATTTGGCATCGATGAAACGCCCGGCGATGTAGAGTCGTCCGCCGTCCTCGACGAACCGTTTGATCGTCTCATACGGCCACTTGTCCGTATTCTCACCGCTCAAGACGAGTACGGAATAAGCTGACGGACGTAGCGTCTCAATTTCCTCTCTCGAAATCTTCGTGTACGGTAATTTTGCATAATCTAACGCAGACGTGAGGTTGTTCAAGATCGACGTCGAGAGTTCGTCATCATTTTGATGAATATAAATCTGCAACGCCTCACCTGAAAGCGCACGCTCTTCACCTGCGACAATGTCAAACGTTCGTGCCTCGTGTTTCTCATTCGGGATCAAGCGATGGCCGTAATCAAGTCGTAAAAACTGAACGACCACAATCGTTAAGACCAAAATGGAGAACAAGGCGGCAATATAGCCATAATAAGAATGTCTGCTCCATCCGCTCTTTGAACCGGTCCGCAAATTCTTGCGGCGTACCCGGCAGTAGAAAATGTAGCGTCTCGGACTCGGCATCATAACCGATCACATCGATTTCACGCATCGATTGACGTAAAATCAATTCCATCTCGATGAGCGATAGATTGACATGATCGACCCGAAGCGCGACCGTGCTGTACGGCTGATCGTACTGTTCATGGCGAGCCGCTTGGAGCTTCACTTTCTCGTCGAAACCTGCCATTTGATAAATTTGAGTCCCTTCGACAAACTCGTGTTGGGTCAACATGAGTTCCATCGCCCGCGCTTTCTCGATCCGTGTCCCCGCCCAATCCAACACGAGTTGCATCATGTTCATCTCGTAGCTTCGTAACCGCGTCAGGTCGAGTTCTTGAACGATGACGACTTCTCGGATCGCACCGTCATAACGAATCGGGGCCGCAAGGAGCGGGTCCGATGATCCATAGTGACCGAGGATATCAATACACATCGAGAGGGTTCAAACGCATGGTAGAAGATGCGGGGCTGACCCACAGCATGTCCCGGGTCGGACGTTGTCTCGACAACGCCCCGATCGAGGGCTTTTGGGGTACCCTGAAAGTCGAGATGTACTACCTGCGTGAGTTCCAGGTCTATAGCGAACTCACGTCGGCCATCGAGGCCTACATATCGTTCTACAACCATGACCGTTTCCAGAAACGGCTAAACGGCTTGAGCCCTGTCGAATACAGGTCTCAAGCCGCCTAGTTTGGTTTTCATTATTTGCCCTGTCTACTTGACGGGGAGCAGTTCACAATCAGGAGGGTTTTTTTAATGGGTATTATCTCACTCAAACGTACGGTAGCGATGTGTTGTGCGTTCATCGTCGGGATGTCCTTGTTGACACCGGCAACGGCTAGCGCCACAACTGGCAATCCGTTAGCAGACGTGGCGTCGTATAAAATTTATTACGATGCTCCGACCAAGTCGAAGATCAAGAAGATGCAACGCTATGACCTCATGATCATTGAGCCTGTCTATTACACAGCTGCTCAAATCAAAGAGCTCAAAAAGTACGGGACGAAAGTATACGGCTACATCAACACGATGGAAGCCGATAACTGGGACACGGACTTCATCAATCAATTGAATGAATCCGACTTTTTCCATCGAAACGGGGAACGCGTTCACTACGCGGAATGGGACTCCTATTTGACCGATATCACGTCCTCTCATTATCAAGCGATCCTTGTCGCTGAAGTGAAGAAACAAATTGTCGATAAAGGGCTTGACGGAGTGTTTTTAGATACGGTCGGTAACATCGATAACGAGCACTCGGAACAGCCTGACGTCCTAGCGGCCCAGCGTGACGGCATGAGCCAGTTCATGGGTACGCTAAATGAGTTGTATCCATCGCTGTCATTGATTCAAAATTGGGGATTCGGTACATTGAAGAGCCATACATACCGTTACGTAGACGGTATCATGTGGGAGAGTTTTAATTATAATGTCGTCTCGAAAGATCAATGGTCGAAAAACCGAATCCAAGAACTGCGTACACTCGATACAACGCACAACATTAAGACGCTTACTGTTTCATCGGCTCAACAAGCAAAAAATAAAGCATTTGCAAAAGAAAATGGTTTTATCCATTTTCATGCAAACTCTTCACTAGATTATAACAATTTCTAAAGTATGATAATAGATTTTATTTCTTGATGCAATAGTCATTTGAACGACGTGTAACGTATATGCTACGCTTGCCAGTCCTGTTCAAGAATTCCAAATTAAGTAAAGCAAAGAGGCAATCACTTCGACATCAGTCGGGGCGATTGCCTCTTCTTTTTTGCGTGCAGCCTGTTTATGTTGCTAAAACGACTCCGTTCAAGCGTGATTATGACCATCATCGCGGTGTTTCTGTCGCCTGATGGCTTTCTCGGAGCACAAGTTCGCTCGCAAGTGTGACGACCTTACCAATCTCCCTACCACCTACACGCTCGAGCAAAAGCGTGACCGCTTCTTCTCCCATCGTTTCCGTGTGAATTCGCACCGTGGACAATCGAGGTGATACATATTTTGACACACTGATATCATTGATACTGATGACCGCGACATCTGTTGGCACATTGTATCCCGATTCTTGAAGCGCCCGCAGTGCACCGATCGCAAGCGTGTCGCTCGCAATGAAAAAGGCATCTGGTAGCGCATCTTTGACGAGGTCTCGCATCATCTGATAGCCATCTTCTGAGGAAAACGCCCCCGTCCGATGCCATTTTTTATCGTAACGTTTCCGTTCTTTCATATACTCGACATACGTGACTTCTCGAGGATCGACGAACGTCTCCGCCTGATCTTTCGACGATTCGCGTCCTCCGATAAATCCGATCGTCTCGATTCCAATCGATTCAAAGTAAAACAAGACTTTCTCCGTCGCGCGTCTCAAATCCGTCATCACAACATCGATTGCCTCATCTTTTGGATCATAATCGACGAAGACCAAATGAGGTTGCAACTGTTTCAAGTAATCAACTTCTTGTCGACTGTATTTCCCAATGACAATGGCCCCATCAAATTCGCTCAAATCGTGTTGGGCAATTTCGGGAAACGTCATCTTTTGAAGCTGGATCTGTTGATGACGACAACCACTCTCGACGCCATGGCGAATCGCCATATAATACAAGTCATTCAGCTCTTCTTCATCCGTCAGCCAGTAAATCATTGCAAATGAACGGGCCTTCCCTTTTTTCGTACCTTTTTTCCGATAATCCAACGCTTCAGCGACTTCAAAGATCCGTTGTTTCGTCTCCTGTGTCACCGAGAGCGTCGGATCCATATTCAGAACGCGTGAAACCGTCGCAATCGAAACGTTCGCCCGTTTGGCGATATCTTTAATGGTAGCCATTTTACTCACTTCCTATTCTATCTTCCATTTAACGATATATTAGACGCAAATTCAATCGTCAGCCAATACGTCACATGCCTCACACCATAAATAAGACGCCAACCGAAACCGGTCGACGTCTCCCTTCTCAACGCGTCGCTTTAAAGACGTGTGAAGCATAACGGTCGAGTTCAACTGTCCCAGTATGTTTCACTCCCGTCACAAGGTCTTCCATCTCATAAGGTAGCTCAATTGTTTGGCGTGACTCCGTAAAGTTCAGCACAAAGATATAATCCGTATCCTCAGCACGTCGGACTTGTACCGAAACGCCTCCCCGATGCTTGATTGCGACCGGACGATCAATGTTCAATTCATCGAGCAACCGTCCATAAAACGTACGATGGAACGCCTGATCCATCCGGGCACCGATATAGTAGGCGTCCCCTTTTCCGTGCGTATGTTTCGTCACAGCAGCAGTACCTGCATAAAATTCATCTTCGTATACCGCAAGCGACTGAGCTGTCTCGATCCGGAGTGGCGTCGCATAATCTTTCAATTCGAATCGGCTTTCCCCGTAACGGACAGACTGTCGTTCCGAAGGGTAAAGTGTGTCCGTCTCAAGCGGCGTGACGCCAAACGTATTCTGCAGTGGCGTCAACCAACCATTTGGGTGCACGAGATCATGACGATCAACAAGACCAGACATGTACGTCATCACGATCGTCCCACCATCTCGTACAAATTGTTCGAATCGTTCAGCGAGCGATTCTTCCATCAAATAGAGCATCGGAACGACAAGTAACTGGTACGATGAAAAATCATGTTCTTTTGTAATGACATCGACAGGGATATCTTGTTCCCAGAACGTACGATAGTGCTCTTGAAGTGTTTGTGGGTAACGTTTCGAATCAAGACCGAATCCTTGTGCGTCATCGAGCGCCCAGTTACTCTCCCAATCATAAAATAGGGCGACCTCGGCCGGACGAACCGATCCGACAACCTCTTGTATTTTTTCAAGTGTCACACCGACTTCACTCACCTCTTTGAAGACGCGGTTGTCTGGACTGTTATCGTGGTCGACAACAGCGCCATGGAACTTCTCCGAAGAACCACGTGATTTGCGCCACTGGAAGTAGAGCACGCTATCCGAACCGTGGGCGAGCATTTGCAGCGACGATAATTTATGCATGCCCGGACGTTTCGCTTTATTGACCGGATGCCAGTTCACCGCACTCGGCGTCGATTCCATAAGTAGGAACGGCTGTTGTTTCAAACTCCGGTAAAGGTCGTTGATCATGCCGACCTTCATCGCTAAATTAGCCGTCGACTCCCAATCGTTATGCCACGCTGGGTATGCGTCCCAGCTGATGACATCGACATGTTTCGCAAATTCGCTATAATCAAGCGATTGAAACGGGATCAGGTCGAACGTATCGGCCATAAAGTTCGTCGTGATCGGGATGTTTGGCGTCCGTTCACGTAGCGGGACGATCTCATGTTTATAAAAATCAATCGTCTGATGCGTCACAAATCGTTTCCAATCTAAATTCATACCATGGACGGCACTCTCACCGATCGGGGATGGCGATTCAATTTGCGACCACTCTGTATACGTATGACTCCAGAACGGCCCCCACCAAGAATCATTCAGTTCTTTCAATGAACTGTACTGGTCTTGGAGCCACGTCCGAAATGCATCTTGGCATAAGTCACAGTGACAATCTCCACCGTATTCGTTCGAGATGTGCCACATGATGAGAGCCGGATGATCTCCGTACCGTTCAGCGAGCAAACGGTTCATCTGTTGTGTCTTCTCACGATATACCGGCGACGTGAAGCAATGGTTATGTCGCGCACCGTGTAGCTGCTTCACCCGACTCGAATTCGTACGTAGTACTTCAGGGTACTTCGCAGACATCCACGTCGGACGGGCCCCACTCGGCGTTGCGAGGATCACGTGTCCACCGATTGACGCGATCCGTTCAATGACGTCGTCAAGCCATTCAAACTGGTAGACCCCTTCTTCCGGCTCGAGACAATGCCATGCAAAAATACCGATTGAGAACGTATTCGTATGCGCGAGTCGCATCAGGCGAACGTCATCATCTAAGATTCCTGGCTGATCAAGCCACTGATCCGGGTTATAGTCGCCCCCGTGTAAGAAGCGCTTCGCTTTCGTCGTGTAGATCCGTTCATAAGTTGCCATTGTCGTTTCCCTTCCTTCTCTCTATCTTATTTATCACGTTCTCTTTATCCCTTCGTTCCGCCTGTCGTTAATCCTGCTACGAAATGTTTCTGCAGCATAACGAAAATAACAGCAACTGGAATACTAATTAAAATCGCACCGGCCGCAAACGTCGTATAACTCGCCCCCATCACATCATTGACGAGATTGTAGAGCCCGATCGGTAGCGTATAGGCATCTTGCGTCCGAAGAATCGTCGAGGACAATACAAAGTCGCCGAGTGGTCCGGTAAAACCGTTCATTGCGACGACGGCGAGCATCGGACGACAGAGCGGCATCAAAATTTGTAAGAAGATCCGTGTGTTCGACGCACCGTCAAGCTTCGCACTCTCGTCAAGGTCAATCGGGATCGAGTCCATATACCCTTTCATCAAATACGTGTTCATCGGGATTTGTCCCCCGATGTACAGCATGATTAGAAGCCAATGGCTATTCATCATCCCTAACATCTGAGCGAGAACGAACAATGCAATCAACGCCGAGAACTGAGGAATCATTTGTAAAAGTAAAAACAAAGTGAGCGCGCGTTGCCGCCCTTTGAAACGGAAGCGAGAAAAGGCATACGCTGTGAATGAGACACTCACCAACGTTCCGAGCATCGTGAAAACGCTGATTTTCAACGAATTCATATACCAGTTGACGTATTGCAAGTTCTCTTTTCCAGCAAACAACTCTCGATAATGGTCGAGCGTTGGATTTTTCGGAATGAGCGATGTACTGACAAGGCTATTTCCCGGGTTAAAACTGGCCCCGATCGTCCAAAGAAGTGGATAGACGATGATGGCGACGACCGATAGCAAGAGTGCGTACGATAGAAAAATTCGTAGGTTGAATTTCTTCATGGCCATCATTTCCCTTCCTTAAATGAGTTTGTTTTTCTAAATTGCCATAGCGCGATCGAGATGACGAAAATCGACAGCAAAATCGTCAAGGCTGCCGCAAGCGCGTATTGGCCGGATTGCATCGTTAACTTGTAAATCCAAGAGACCAAGATGTCGGTACCACCGGCATTCGAACCCGGTACAGCCGGACCGCCTCCATTAAATAAGTAGATGATATTGAAGTTGTTAAAGTTAAAGGTGAATTGCGTAATGATGATCGGAGCCATCGCAATCATGATCATCGGCATCGTAATATGACGGAACTTTTTGAACGCTGATGCTCCATCAATCGTGGCCGCCTCATACAAATCTTGAGGAATCGATTGCAAGACACCGGTCGTCACGATGAAAACGTAAGGAAAACCGAGCCACCCCTGCATAAACACCAATGCCACTTTCGTCCATCCGGCAGACGTCAACCATGGAATCGGATCGATGCCAAACGTGGCGAGAATATCGTTATTGATCGCCCCAAAACTATCGTTAAATAGTCCAGCGAAGACGAGGATCGTCACGAACCCTGGAACAGCCCACGGTAAGACGAAAAACGTACGAATCGTCTTTTTAAAGCGGATCTCTTTTTGGTTGACGACGACCGCAAGAAAAATCCCTAAGGAAACTTGTAACGTCGACGCGAGCACCGTCCAAATGACCGTCCACGACAACACGTCGAGGAACGTCGATCGCCAAATGTCGACCGTGAAGATTTGGGCGAATGTATCAAATCCGACCCAATCTGCCAAATTCGCTGGAGGCGAATGATAGAGATCGTAGTTCGTAAATGCCAACGCGAAACTGAATAAGATCGGGAAGATGACAGCAAAAATTAGAATAAATAGCGATGGTGCGCTGATCAAATACGGATATCCTGCATCCTTCATCGCAAGATAATCTTGTCGGAGCGAGCCGAGTGAGAAGCCCTCGTCTCGTCTTTGTCCATTTCGATAAGCGTCTCGTAGATTGAATCCGTAAAAGGCCACACCGAATAGCAACACGATGATTGCAATGATTCCTTCTGCGAGTAAGAAAATCGAATTATCCCGCGGGACCTCGGTACCGAGCGTCACAATGCCCCATAACCCCATATTCAATAAATCAACGAATACGACTGCGTACGCAATCGTAATGATTAAAAATAGTCCACCCTTTAGCCACTGACGATTATATAGCTGTCCGAGACCAGGTATGATCGACAAAAGTGTACTCAGTTGACGATGTTGCACAATCTTCACCTCACGTCCTATTGTTCAATAAAATCGGCAGGACGAGCCTGCCGATCGCATCAGTTACTATGTTTGGCTTTAATTTGACCAGAAATCGTTTCGACGGCTTGTTTCATCGCTTGCTCTGGTTTCGCTTTACCAGTTGCAACAGTTTGAAGCGCCGCGTCGACTGGTTGCCATACTTCATTCATTTCTGGAATGTTCGGTGTCAACTCAGCAAACTGAGATTGTTCCGCCACCGCTTGCGCGACTTCACTCTCTGTGACAGCCGGGTCACTCGCGAGCGATTTGACAGCTGGAACTTCTTGCGTCACTTCGAAACGAGTCCGTGAGTTTTCTTCATCTCCAAGGAACTTCACAAGTTTCTCTGCCATCTCGGCATTTTTACTGTACGAACTAACGTTGTAGCTCTTCACACCGAGGAACGAACTCATGTTGTCACCGTTCGCCAACTCAGGCAATTTGACGACACCGTAGTCGATCCCTGCTTTTTTGAACGGTTCGACGTTCCATGGTCCTGAGATGATGGCAGTCGCTTTTCCTTCAGTGAACAGTGATTCCAAGACGTTAATCCCTTGCTCACCAATAATCCCAGCTGGGAACAGCTTGTCTTGATAGAATTTTTGGATGAGTGTAACTCCTTCAATCGCACCTTTGTTCGCTAATCCGATATCCGATGTGTCGTAGTTTCCAGCGTCATCCTGTCCGAAAATATAACCGCCTGAACCACTCATCACACTTTGTGCGTAATAAATTTGATCAAACAGCGCTAAGAATCCGAATTGCTTCCCGTCTGTCACTTCTTTCGAATAGTCGTACCATTCGTCAAGCGACTGTGGGAGATCCGCTTCATCGATTAATGCCTTGTTATAATAGAGAACCGTCGATTCAACAGCTTTTGGCACACCGTACACTTTGCCATCCACAATTTGCGATTGAATGGCGACGTCTGTGTAAATCGATTGTTCTTCAGGTGTCAATGCAATCTCTTTAATAAGTCCCTCTGTCACCGCTGTCCCGATTTGGTCCCCAGGCATCGTCAACACGTCAGGGCCTGTCCCAGCCGGACCGTCCAAACGCAAGTCTTCGATTTGTTGTGCGTACGTCTTCTCGATGACTTTTACTTTGACGTCGTTTTCTTTTTCAAATCGTGCAACGGCTTCTTTGATCCCTTCGCCTTTTTCAACATCCTCCCAAACGATCAACTCGTTCGAGCTCGCTTCCGTTGATTCCCCCGATGTCTCTTCTCCTGGCCCACAAGCGGCAAGGATTGAACTCATAAGGAGTCCTCCTGCTAACAATGTATATCTGCTTGTCGATTTCATAAACCGTTCCTCCCGAAACTGTGATTGTAAGCGCTTTTACAAATTCAATATAGCACCATTAGTAAAAATAGTAAATAAATTTTAGTAAATTTTTAACTTTTTATTTACCTCTCGTTTTTGTATGGTTAAAGTATCCCGTATTGTACAGGCTGACAGATGCGGTATCTTATAACTAAGGAGCGTGATGAGAAATGGATATAACCAAGCAGCAAACGGATGGTGTGACCGCGTTCACCCTCAATCACCCGAATGGCCTATCATTGCGAATGCTCGACCGAGGAGGCATCCTCACCCACTTGTTCGTCCCAGACCGAACGGGTAACGTCGAAAACGTGCTGTTGACGTATGAGACAACAAACCAATACATGGACGACCCGAACTATATGGGTGCGCTGATCGGCCGCGTCGCCGGTCGGGTGCGACAAGCTCGCTATAAGACTGGTGATTCGGTCCACCATCTCGAGTCGGACACGCCCGATCAACTGCACGGCGGACCGGGTGGATTGCATCAAGTTTCATTCGATGTCGAACCGTTCGAAGAGAACGAAGACGTCGGCTTACGACTGACGACAAAGTTATCGAACGAGAGCGGACATGTCGGGACTGTCGACGTGATGATCGAGTATCGCTTGACCGCATCGAACGAGTTCATCATTCGGTACGATGCAGAAGTAAGTGAACGGACACCACTCACACTGACAAATCACGCCTATTTCAATTTAAGTGGAGACGCGAAAGAAACGATTCATAATCATCACTTGGCGCTGCAAGCCTCTTCCTTCATCGAACTCGATCCGGATTTGTTGCCGACCGGACGAATGTGCGACGTCAATGACACACCTTACGATTTTCGGGACGGAAAACCGATCGCTAGCGCGCTATCTGAGGAAACAGAGCAACAGCGATTCGCACTTGGTGGCATCGACCATTACTTCTTACTGGACTCAACACAGCACGATCACGTCACATTGATTCATCCCGAAAGTGGCCGACGGCTTCGCGTGACGACGACCTATCCAGGCCTCGTCGTCTACACTGGAAACGCGCTCACGAGCGACACCGTGTTAGAGGCTGGACAAAATGGGGCCCACATGGGAATTTGTTTCGAAACCCAACATCCTGCCGCTTCGCTCGAAATGGGAGAACTCCCTTCAATCTGGTGCGAACCAGGTCAACACTACGAGCATGAAACTGTGTATCGATTTGACAACATATAAAAAAAGACAAACCGAATCGCGACAGGCGATCCGGTTCGTCAACAACCTGAAAACCGCCGATTCGGCGGCGGTTTTCTTATGTCGTCTACTTATTGTGCTGTTTCTTGGGCCGGTTGACACGCTTTAATAAATCGTCTCAGTCCGGCGTCACCTGTCGCTGTCAGTTTAAAGACACCGCAATCCTCTAATCCACGTACAAACTTATGCCCGACCGCTTCATAAACAAACGCTCGTGCATCTTCCTTCCCGTCATACCGGTCACGGAGCTCTTCCGCCCACGCCTGATGCATCGGGACGACCGTGGCGCTACCTGTCTCGACGAAGGAAATGACGGCCTCTAACTCCTCTTTTAAACGAGCCGGCAAGACCGCAAGTCCCATCACTTCGATCAACCCGATATTCTCTCGTTTGATATGATGGATGTCTGCGTGAGGATGGAAAATCCCTAGCGGATGCTCATCTGTCGTCCGGTTGTTTCGAAGGACGAGATCGAGTTCATACACCTCATCTCGCATTCGCGCGATCGGTGTGACCGTGTTATGCGGAGCGTCCGTCTCGGCTAAAATATCGTTTTCCTGATCCGAGTAACCGCGCCACGTCTCCAAAATGTGCGTCGCACAAGCGACAAGGTCTGCTTGAACTTTCCCTTTCAAGCGAATGACCGACAGTGGCCATTGAAGCGAGGCGCCCGTAATTGATGGGTACTCTTCGAACACGAACGTCTCACGCTCTTTCGCATCGGCCATCGTAAACGTATACTGTCCACCTTGATAGTGATCGTGGGACAAAATCGAGCCCCCGACAATCGGTAAATCCGCATTCGACCCTGCAAAGTAGTGCGGGAATTTCCCGACAAAATCAAGCAGGCGCGTGAACGTCCCACGGTCGATCACCATGTCTCGGTGCTCTTCTGACAACAAGATGCAATGCTCGTTATAGTAGACGTAAGGCGAGTACTGCAAATACCAGTTTTCCCCGCCGAGTTCGAGCGGGACGATCCGATGGTTCGTCCGCGCCGGATGATCTAACCGACCGGCATATCCTTCATTTTCCACACAGAGAAGACACGTCGGATAGCCCGCTCCCGATGCGCCGCTTTGTTTTTGACGGGCAATTTCTTTCGGGTCTTTTTCAGGTTTTGACATATTGATCGTCATATCAATCGCACCGTATGCTGTCTCGACTTTGTACGAAATGTTCTTTTTAATTCGTTCCGTTTGGATGTAGTTCGAGTTCTCTGAAAGTGTATAAAAATAGTTAGTCGCCGCTTGCTTATCCTCATTGTATTTTTGATAAAATACCTGCTCGATGACAGATGGGCTCGGGACGAACACGTCCATGAGTCTCGCCCCTAGTATCTCGCGCTCGGCCACGAAATCTTCAATCATTCCCGTCTCAACTGCTCCGTCGATCAGACGATCCAACAGGTGAACGATCGATCCGGATGCCACTTCGTCAGCTGGCGTCTCATTTAACCAATCCAACAAACGATTTCTCGCATAAGTGCGGTCTCGCGATTGAATCAGATCCGCCTCAATCGCTGCCTCGACAAGTCCATTGATCCAGCGGCTCATATCAACACCTCGTCGTAACCGCTCGGGTTCGCTTGATGCCATGCCCAAGCGTCCTCGATGATCCGTGTGACATCCGTGCGGGTCGGTTTCCACCCCAGCACTCGGCGCGCTTTTTCTGAAGACGCGATGAGCGACGCCGGATCACCTGACCGACGTGATTGGACACGCGACGGGATCGCATGACCCGTTACATCACGGGCTACTTGAATCATCTCATGGACCGAGAATCCTTGGTTTGAACCGAGATTGAAGACGTCACTTTCGCCTCCGTCACGTAAATAGTCGAGCGCCAACACATGGGCATCAATCAAATCCTCGACATGAATATAGTCACGGATGCATGTCCCGTCAGCTGTTTCATAATCATCACCGAACACCTTGATTTCCTCACGTTTCCCATTGGCAACTTCTAAGATGAGCGGGATCAGATGGGTCTCCGGACGATGGTCCTCTCCAATGACACCGCCTTGTCGCGCTCCGGCCACATTAAAGTAACGCAGTGCGACAAACCGGATGCCATGTGCGGTTTCGACCCAATGCATCATCTTCTCCATGGCCAACTTCGTCTCTCCATACGTCGATGTCGGGTTCGTCGCGGCCGCTTCCGTGATTGGCATGACAGTCTGGTCTCCATACGTCGCAGCCGTTGAGGAGAACACGAGAGACACCGTCCCGTGCTCCACCATCGCCTCAAGTAAACATTGCGTCCCGTATACATTATTGGCGTAATATTTGAGCGGGTCGGTCATCGATTCCCCAACGAGCGAATTTGCTGCGAAATGGATTACTTGTTCAATCCGCTCCGCCGCAAAGACACGCGCTAAAAACGCTTTGTCTCGGATGTCACCCTGGTAAAAACGAGCTTTTGGATGGATGGCCGCTTCGTGACCCGTCTCCAAATTATCAATCACCACGACATCTCTTCCTTGGTCAACCAATTGATAAACAGCATGGGACCCGATATAACCGGCTCCTCCAACGACTAAAATACTCATCCTACCTCTCCTTTCACTTGCTCAATCACCTCATGGACGCCAGCACCGATCGATGCCACATAAAAGGTTGCTGCATAACCGATTTTACGCGTATACGTTTCCTGGACTTGTTCGATAAACTGTTCGACCGCCTGATCATGTACAAGCGCAATCGCACAACCTCCAAAGCCAGCTCCTGTCATGCGGGCGCCAATTGCGCCGTTTTCCCAGGCTGCCTCGACTAATGTATTCAACTCGATCCCTGTCACTTCATAATCTCGATCGAGTGAGCGATGTGATTCGTTCATCAACTGACCAAAGCTATCGATTTCATTCGCTTTTAAGGCTTCAAGCGCCTCCAAGGTGCGCGCATTTTCAGTTACGGCATGACGGGCCCGGCGATATAGCGTGTCGTCCGTCAACAGGTGTCGATGTGTCTCGAACACGTCTTGATCCAAGTCACACAACGCCGAGATGTTCAGCTCCTGTTGCAAACACGCCAACGCGCGATCACATTCGGCACGCCGTTCGTTATATTTCGAATCGGCAAGTTCTCGCCGTTTGTTCGTATTCATGATGACAATCGACATGCTATTCAAGTTGAGTGGTGCATACTCACATTCAAGCGTGTCACAATCGAGGAGCATCGCGTAATCTTTTCGCCCCATCCCAATCGCAAACTGGTCCATGATCCCGCTGTTTACACCAATATATTCATTTTCAGCACGCTGACCGATTTTAACGAGGTCAAGCGGTGCAAGACCGATCGCATATAACGTATTAAAGGCATAGCCACTCACGAGTTCGATAGAAGCCGAAGAAGAAAGTCCCGCTCCGTTCGGAATGTTACCGTAGTATAAACAGTCGACTCCACTCGTCACGTCATCATGCGACATCAAATAATGTAACATCGCCTTTGGATAATTCGCCCACCCTTCTTCTTCCCGGTAGGTCAGCTGATCGATCGACGTCTCGATAATGCCATCTGCTTCGAAATTCATCGAATAAAAACGGCATGTCCGATCGTTTCGTTTCCGGACGAGCATATACGTGCCAAACGTGATTGCCGCCGGAAACACATGGCCACCATTGTAATCGACGTGCTCGCCAATCAAATTAATTCGGCCAGGCGCAAAAAACTGATGGGTCGCGCCCTCGAGGAACTGTTTCTTAAATTCTACGTGCATGGTCTCTCTCATAGTTGAATCGTCTCCTTTTACTCGGCAATCCTTTTGGACAAGCATTTCTTTGCTCAATCTTCTACTTTCCATTTACACATTTAGCTTAACTTATTTTTACTAAAAAATAAAGTTTTTTTAGTAAAAAAAGACGGTACCCTTTTTCGATAAGCGAAAACGAAAAAAGGGCCGACAACGTCCGCCCTTTCGACTCCTTCTGCTTCATTTTTTTCGCGATAGCGGCTTAACAGCCGGTCCTTCGATGACTTCTCCGTTCGGTTTGAAGCGTGATCCATGACACGGGCAGTCCCATGACCGCTCCGCCTCGTTCCAGCTGACCGTACAGCCCATATGTGTACACGCTGTTCCGACCATCGACACGTTACCGTCCGGATCGCGGTATGCAGCGACATGCTCGCCATCATGGTTGACGATCGCCCCTTCATCGAGTCCGAGATCTCCGACTTGCTTATGTGACGGTTTCAGCTTGCCTTTGACAAACTCTTTCGCCACGTCAGCGTTCGTCTTCATGAAACGGGCGGCGTCCGCGAGCTTCCATTTCGACCGTGTCGGATCGTATAACTCCTCGTAACGATTTTGTCGTTTCGTGATCAGGTCGGTGATCAGACACGCCGCAACAATCCCTTGGCTCATTCCCCATTTTGAAAACCCGGTCGCGACGTATACGTGTGGGGTGTCTGCCGTCATTCGACCGATATACGGTACTTTGTCGAGCGTAATCAAATCTTGAGCCGACCAGTGATAGCTGAACGTCTCGGCACCGAAATGACGCATGCCGAACTCCCCGAGCGCTTCATAGCAGGCCACCGTCTCTTGCTTATGCCCCGTCACATGGTTCTCGCCCCCGAACATGGCCATCTTCTTCCCATTCTCGAGTTTGACGTGCCGGATCGAACGGCTCGGCTTGTCGACGCTGATAAACATCCCTTCCGGAAATTCGTCAACCTCGGCTGAGACGACATAGGACCGCTCGACTTCCATCTTCGCAAAATAAAGCCCTTTGAAGTCGTTGAACGGAAAATGGGTCGCGACGACGACGTCTTGCGCCTCGATCGCATGACCCGTGTTCGTCTCAAGCCGATTGGGCGTCCCGTACTCGATCCCGGTCACGCGTGTCATCTCATGGAGCGTCCCACCGAGTTCACGGAACCGCTTCATCAGACCTTGTAAGTATTTGACCGGGTGAAACTGGAGTTGGTCACGCATGACAGTCGCCTTTTTGACGGCGTATGGCAACAGCCTATTCACCTCACTCGTGGCGTCACCGCCATCGATGCCTAGCTGATGATAAGCCGCCTCTTCTTCCTCGAGCAGTGTCGCCGAACTTGAAGAAGAAAGCGTGTACAGATAGGCGTACTGACGCTCGAGGTCACAGTCGATGTTTAACGTCTCGACTTGCTTTTCAAGAAAACGAAGTGCTTCCATATTTGCTTCGTAGTAAAGACGAGCCTTCGCTTCCCCTATGGATTTGACTAATTCGGTATAGACGATTCCATGTTGAGCCGATACTTTGGCTGTCGTATAGCCGGTCGTACCTGTTGCGAAGCGGGCCGCCTCGACTAAAACGACTTGTTTCCCTCGCTCGGCTAACTGTAACGCCGTCTGTACCCCGACGATGCCCGCTCCGACGACGACGACCTCGGTCGTCACATCGTGGTCGAGCGGCCTCACCGTCTCGTCAGACGCGGCGTCACGCCAAAATGATGTTGGAAAATCACGTAACATATGTGTCCCTCCTTCAATTCGATCCCTCGTTTGAATGCATGGTTGACTTACCCTTCATCTGGAAAAAGAAAACAAAAAAGAGGCTTCACGTTAAGCCTCTTCGTCATTCGGGATGACAATCTCATCGAATTGTTGATCACGACAGAGGTTGATCGCCTGCATCGCGAGCTGATAATCCGACTCTGGTAAGGTGATCAGCTCGGTCGGGAGCACCCATTCTTTATTGTTATACAAATGGATAACCAGTTTGACGAGCACGAGCACCGGCTTTTCAAACGTGTTGTCATCGATAATCGTCGAGGTGCGGATTTTTCCTGCCTCTAAATCAATGTACGGGAGCAGCAGCTCGCGCACACATTCGTTACCAGCAATGACGTACAACGCGGAAAAGTATTCTTCCCCGACGTTCCCTGGGTCTGTCAATCGTTGCGACAATTGCTTAAAGACGTTGTAATGCGCAGTGGATAAAAAATCGATGCTTTTCATGACGTGTCCCCTCTTATACCTCTGTCTTTTTCAGTTTATCTATTATTAATTCCACGGTTTACCAAAACATAATCCTATTTAGTGATTTCATCCGGTTCTACTTTCCAATCCGTCACTTCTTTTTCAATTATTCGACGCAACGAAACGATGGTTTAGACGATTCAGATACGCCGGAGCGAGATGGCTTTCCTCATATGTTGCAGGGCCGTACGTCCTTCTTCCCCGCGCCGCATCATGACGACGGTGAACAATGCGTCGATCAGACTGAGCTCGGCGATTCGTGAGGCGAGCGCCTCGGAGCGGAACTCGGTCTCTTGTGACACGGTGTAGAGCGCGATGTCGCAAAGCTTCGAAAGAGGTGATTTCGCATAGTTTGTGATCGCAATCGTCGGCACGCCGTGTTCATTCAATACTTTCGCCACGTCGATCGTATCTTTCGAGGCCCCTGAGTGCGAGATCAGAACAGCGGCGTCGTCTGCGGTCAATTGAGACGCTGACATGAGTTGCATATGTGACTCCAAGTTCGCCGTGACATACAGGCCGCTCCGAACGAACTTATGGTAGGCATCAAGCGCGATAACAGCCGAACCCCCGCTTCCGAAAAACTCGATTCTTCGAGCCGAAAGAAGACGTGTCACCGCTTCATCGAGCGCGGTCGCCTTTAAAATTTGTCGCGTCGCTTCGAGCGTCTTCACATTCGATGTAAAAATTTTCTCGGCGATTTCAATTGGTGTGTCCTCGCTTGAGATATCCTCATGAATGTCCTGGAGCGGCGCGACGACATCGGTAGCGAGCGCGATTTTCAGCGCCTGATACCCTTTGAATCCGACGCGTTGGCAAAAACGAAAGACGGTCGATTCGGCGACATCTAAGTCATCAGCGACTTGATTGATCGTATGGTGAATGATGCGCTCCGGTTGTTTCAAAATATAGTCGGCAATACGTTGTTCTTTCTTGCTCAGTTTCGTGTAGGCACCACGGATGCGGGCCAGGCCGTTCATCGATTCCATGTGTCTCACCCTTTTTCTTTTAACGATACCGTTTCGAATTTTTTTCCGCAATGAGATCCTTTACTTTATGTGTCGAAAACGCTTTTTTATTCCTCATTAACATAGTAATCTCACCTCTGACAGCATGAAGATTCGCACTTCACAATTAAAAAAGAATAAAATTCCGTAAATTATATTGAAAATCGAATTTATTTTGATATGATAAATCTAGAGACGGAAAAAAATTCTTTTTCAGGGGTGACAATATGGAAATTGGTTTGATTGGTTTAGGTAAGATGGGATACAACTTGGCACTCAACTTGAGCGACCACGGACACACGGTCGTCGGGACGGACGTCGGGAATGTCACTTCGGACGCGTTCTCCATCGTGCCGACGCTCGAAGATGTCGTGAACAAGTTGTCGACACCACGCGTCATCTGGACGATGGTCCCTGCCGGCGACGTCACGGAAGCGGTACTCGCTGAACTATATGAGCGCCTCGAACCCGGCGACATCGTAATTGACGGCGGCAACTCGAACTACAAACTCTCGGTCGCACGCGCCGAACAGTTCGCCGAGAAAGAGATCAAATTCTTCGATTGCGGGACGAGCGGAGGCACGGACGGGGCACGAAACGGTGCCTGTACGATGGTCGGGGGTGACGCGGACGCATGGTCGACAATCGAACCGATCTTTAAAGACTTGTCTGTCGAGAACGGCTACCTGTACACAGGCCCTGCCGGAAGCGGTCACTTTTTGAAGATGATCCATAACGGCATCGAGTATGGGATGATGCAGGCGATTGCGGAAGGGTTCGACATTTTGGAGAAGAGCCCGTTCGACTACGACTATGAACAAGTCGCACGTGTCTGGAACCACGGGTCGGTCGTACGTTCTTGGCTCATGGAACTCACAGAGAATGCCTTCAAGAAAGATGCGAAGCTCGATGAGATTCGCGGGGTCATGCATTCATCCGGTGAAGGTAAATGGACGATTGAGACGGCGCTCGACCTTCAAGCCGCGGCACCGGTCATCGCCCTTTCGCTCATGATGCGCTATCGCTCTCTCGAAGACGACACGTTCTCAGGTAAAGTCGTCGCCGCGCTCCGCAACGAGTTCGGTGGCCACGCGGTCGTCAAGAAGTAACATCTGTGGAAAAGGTCACGGGGACATGGCCTTTTCCTTTGCTAGAAACTGTAAACGGTTACACATTCGGGATTTAGGGGGAATACTCAATGTCTGGCTCAACACTTATTTTGATCGCCTTAGCCGGGATCTTCTTACTCTTATTTTTAGTCATTCGCACAAAGCTTCACGCATTCGTTTCGTTGTTACTTGTCAGTTTAATCGTCGGGGTCGCAGCCGGCATGCCACTCGGTGATGTCATTGCCTCCATCCAAAACGGGATGGGCGGAACGCTCGGCTTCGTCGCCGTCGTCGTTGGTCTTGGCGCGATGTTCGGAAAGATGCTTGAAGTCTCTGGTGGCGCAGAACGCCTCGCCCAGACACTCGTCAGCAAGTTTGGGGAAGACAAGGCACAATGGGCGCTCGGGATTACCGGATTCATCGTCGCCGTCCCGGTCTTCTTCGATGTCGGTTTTATCATTCTCGTTCCAATCGTATACGGTCTCGCCAAAAAGACGGGACGTTCGCTTCTTTACTACGGGATTCCGCTCCTTGCGGGTCTCGCGGTCACACACAGCTTTATCCCACCGACACCTGGCCCAATCGCTGTTGCGAACTTGATCGGTGCCGACCTCGGTTGGGTCATCTTGTTCGGTGTCCTCGCTGGGATTCCGGCCATGATTTTAGCCGGTCCGGTTTTTGGGAAGTATATTGCTAAGAAAATTCATGTGACGATTCCGGATTACATGGAATTCAAAGAAATCGATACATCGAAAGAACTACCAAGCTTCAAAATGATCTTGTCGCTCATCTTGATCCCGCTCGTGTTGATCTTGGCGAACACGCTCTCGGCGGTTCTCTTGAACGAAGGCAACGCCGTCCGTGATTTCTTGACGTTCCTCGGACATCCATTCGTCGCCTTGACGATTGCGACGCTTCTCACGTTCGTTTTCCTCGGGACACGTCGTGGCTATTCACGTGACGAAGTACAAGAGATTGCAACGAAAGCACTCGAACCAGCCGGAATCATCATCCTTGTCACAGGGGCCGGTGGAGTGTTCAAGCAAGTCCTCATCGACTCAGGTGTCGGTGACGTCCTCGGTGAAATGATGGCCGGTTCACCACTTCCGGCAATCGTCCTCGCCTTCTTGATCGCGACGGTCGTCCGTGTCGCCCAAGGGTCGGCAACCGTCTCGATGGTTACGGCAGCAGGACTCATCACGCCATTACTTGAAATCCAAAACATCACGGGCGCGGCACTCGGTTTGATCGTCATCGCCATCGCTTCAGGGGCGACTGTCCTCTCGCACGTCAACGACTCGGGCTTCTGGCTCGTCAACCGGTACTTCGGTCTCGACGTGAAAGACACGCTCAAGTCATGGACGATCATGGAAACGATTATCGGACTCACCGGCTTCGCCGTCGTGTTCTTGATTAGCCTATTCATCATCTAAGTTAGGAAGTGATTGTGTGTTTACGATTGGGGTCGATATCGGGACGACGAGTACGAAAGCCGTCCTGTTCAACGGTCATCAACAACTGGCGGTACATAACGTGTTGTATCCGCTTCTCACGCCTGATACGGAGACGGCCGAGCAAGACCCGGTCGTCATCTACGGGGCCGTGCTTGAAGCCGTCTCGGCGGTCCGTGCCAAAGCGGACGGTCCGATTCGCTTCGCATCGTTCAGCTCGGCGATGCATAGTTTGATTGCGCTCGATGCGGCAGGACGTCCGCTCACGAACAGCATCACGTGGGCCGACAGTCGGGCGAATCCGTATACGCAAGAAATCAAACGCAACTTTGATGCGAGCGCCCTCCATATGCGTACCGGCACCCCGGTTCATCCGATGGCACCGCTGTCCAAATTGCGCTGGTTGAAAGCGGAGTACCCTGACGTCTTTACCCGGACGGACAAGTTCGTCTCCATCAAAGAATATGTCTTCTATCGGTTGACGGGACGCTTCGTCGTCGACCATTCCATCGCTTCAGCGACAGGACTGTTCAATCTGAAACAACGAGATTGGGACACGGAATCACTTGAAGTCGCTGGTGTGACTTCAGATCGCTTGTCTGAACTCGTCCCGACAACCGAAATCTTGCAGGTGACGCCTGAGGTGACCGAGACGCTTGGCTGGGACTTCCCACTCGTCATCGGGGCAAGCGACGGCGTGCTCTCGAACCTCGGGGTCGGTGCCTTCGAACAAGGGGTCGTCGCCGTAACCATCGGGACGAGCGGCGCCATCCGGACGGTCGTCTCGGAACCGGTCGAAGATCCAAAAGGTCGCATCTTCTGTTATGCACTGACGGACAAGCATTGGGTGATCGGTGGACCGGTCAATAACGGCGGCATCATCCTCCGCTGGCTTCGTGACGAGTTCGCTGCAAGTGAGGTCGAGACGGCGAAACGACTCGGGATCGACGCGTACGATGTGTTGACACGAATCGCCGAGACGGTCAAACCGGGTGCCGACGGACTGTTGTTCCATCCGTATTTGATGGGTGAACGGGCTCCGCTCTGGGATTCAAACGCCCGCGGTTCATTCTTCGGGCTCAGCATTCACCATAAGCGCGAACATTTCATCCGTGCCGTATTGGAAGGAGTCATCTTTAACCTCTATACGGTCATGCTCGCACTCGATGAGTTGACGGGCGCCCCGAACCGCATCCATGCGACGGGGGGCTTTGCCCAGTCGAGCCTCTGGCGTCAGATGATGGCAGACATCTTTGATACACCGGTCGTCGTGCCGGAGAGTCATGAGAGTTCATGTCTCGGGGCTGTCATGCTCGGGGAATACGCTTTCGGGGACATCGAGGAGTTCCAAGAGGTACCACAAGTGACCCATGAGCATACTCCGGACATGGAAGCGACGAATGTGTATCGCGAACTCTTGCCGATCTACATCCGCCTGTCACGTCACCTATCTGAGGAATATGAAGCGATTTCTGCGTTTCAGCGGAAGCACGTATAATGACAAACCGAGTCCCTGAAGGGCTCGGTCTTTTTGATTTATGACAGGATTTTTCGTGATATACATGGAAAGTAAGGACGAAGTCAAACAATCATCGTATCGAAGAAGGGATTGATTAAATGGCGATCGCAATCGGATATCTCATCGCAGGTTTAGGTGCATTCGTGGCGTATTGGTTCAGTACAGGCGAAGCACGAAACACAAAATTGAAAATATGGGGAATCGCTCTTATGATTCCTATCTCCCCTGCCTTAGCGTTTTCGATCGGACTCTCGTACGCCATCAGTGTACAGAACGGATGGGCCGCACTCATCATGTGGTTTATTTTCCCTGTGATTTTCTTAAGTGGTCTGGCGTTGTTATTGGTCGGTCTATTCAAAAAAGATAAGAAGATGGTATGAGTGATATGACGATTATGCTCACGACAACACGCTGCCTCATCCGCCCATTCGAACGCCAAGACATCGAATCATTCATGATTTACCGAAATGACTTGGATTGGATGAAAGATCAGTCATTCAAAGGACTCAGCTTTGCAGAATATGAGAACGCCCTACTCGGCGAATCCTCGCTTCAACACGGCACACAACTCGCCATCATCGACCAAATGACCGAAGAATTGATTGGGGATGTGTATATCCAGCAAGAAGATTCGACCTATTGGATTGGTTACACGATTACACCCACCCGCGCTCGTCAAGGCTATGCATTTGAAGTGATGTCGGGATTGATTCGTCACTTGGCCGACCAAGGAGCAGAAGCGTTCAAAGCCGGTGTGCATGGGACGAACACGGCATCGATCGCGCTATTGAAGAAATTGAATTTCACCTTTTTCGAGACAGAACTTGACGAACAGATTTATCGTCTCGATGTCTCCAACATATGATAAAGTATGTATCACATGTCGCTTGGTTTTGATTTGAGGGAGTTTTGAATGGAATGATGAAACGCGTTCTTTTGCTCATGTCGATCTTTCTACTGATTGGGTCTTTGTCACAGGCTGCGATTCCGGAGCCGATGGCCTATAACGACCCGAGTCTCATCTATTTGACGCTCGATGATGGACCGAACTGGAAAACGGGAAAGCTACTCGATGTCTTGAAGAAACATCAAGTGAAGGCAACCTTCTTCATCCTCGGAAAGAACATCGAAGGAAATGAGCATCTGCTTCACCGCATCATTGCGGAAGGTCATTTGATTGCCTTACACGGGATGCGACACGACCGGGATGAATTTTATGAAACACCGTTGACGGCCGTGCGTCAGATGCAGGAAGTACAAGCACTTATCTATGAAGTGACCGGCATTCATACGAACATGGCCCGCACCATTTATGGGAGCGACGCCGGCATGTCACCCGCACACTGGCAGGCGATGACCGATGCCGGTTTTGAGATTTGGGACTGGAACGTCGGTAGTCTCGACCATGTGTATAAGAAAGACAATGCCCGTGTCGAGCAACGTGTATTCGACCGACTCGAAGCGAATCGCGCCGCCAATATTGCTTCGATTATTTTAGCGCACGATCACTCGATGACGCCGAAAGCACTCGATACAATCATTCGTTATGCGAAAGAACGAGATTATGAATTCCGTACGTTAGAGAGTGTCCAACCGGTTCACAACTTTTCTGATGTATGGGAACCGCATTTAAGCGAACGAGCGACCCCATGACTGCAGATCATCTTAATGGTCTGCAGTTTTTATACAATGAGATGAATTATAAAAAATCGAGCCCTTATGTGGACTCGATGCTCACTTATCGTTCATATGTCACCATCACAAATTGACCGGAGGCATGGTGACTCGTCAGTCGAAGTTTCGTCTCTTTCGTGCCTTCTGGGAAGAGAGGAATCCCTTCTCCTAACACGACCGGCGCAATCGCAATCTCATAGCGGTCAATCAAGTCATGCTCCATCGCGGCTTTGATGACTTCCCCACCACCGATAAGCCAAATATCTTGATCAACTTCTTGCTTCAACCGATTGACGAGTTCTTTTATCGGTTCGTCCGTGAATGTGACATGTTCGGCCTCACGGTCAGCCTGACGTGTCAAAATGTAGTTCGGGATGTCTTTGTATGGATACATTCCCTCTTCTAACTTCAACACTTCCTCGTACGTCTTCCGTCCCATGATGACAGCACCAACGGTCTTGAAAAAATCAGCATAGCCGTTGTCCCCGTCCCCCTCTACCGCGAACAACCAATCGAGTTGGTCGTTCGACCGGGCAATCTTTCCGTCTAAACTCATCGCAATATACAACACTGTATTCGGCATCATGTATTCCTCCTTGATTCGTGATATATTCAGCTTAATCAATAAACACGACAAAAGATGACGGGAATGATTTAAATGAAAAAAAGACATTTACAACTGATTCGGTTACTCAATCGCGGACGACGTTTCACGGCGGAAGAACTGGCCCAAGAGACAGGCGCCTCCATTCGGACGATTCAACGGGATATGCTCTCGCTCGAAGAATTCGGTTATCCGATTTGGAGTGTTCCTGGAACTGGGGGCGGCTATGAAATGTTGCCGAACCGCTTATTGCCACCGCTCCACCTACGCGAACAAGAAGCCGTCGCCCTTTATCTCACACTCAAATGGATGGAACACATTCCTGATGTGCCGTTCGGGGACATACGAAGTACGTTGTCTGATTGGTACGTGAACGAGTTACCACATGACGTAGAGACGAAAATTCGGCGATTGGAGCGAAACATTCTCTGGCTCGGAAACAAACAAATTCCAAAAGCGCCGTTCACAAAAGACATTTACCAGGCAATTGAACACAAAAACAAGATAGAGATGACGTATCGATCGACGAACGGATCACGTACGTTCCCCATCGCACCGGTCGGTATGGCACTCCTTGACTTAAAGTGGTATGTCTTCGGGCTCTCCGAACTCGGATTCCGTCAATATCGGATTGATCGCATCGAAGCGGTCCAAGTGCTCGAGGAATCGTTCGAGTCCGAGGATTTGGTGACCTTGCTTCAGAGAAGTGATGAACGGGGCGGTGTGACCGTTCAACTCGAGCTGACGTCACTCGGTCGTCGTTTACTTGAAGATGTATTACCCGATATCGAAGAGAAGAATGAATGGGACGTACCTAAAGAAGAGCTGCCGTTTTTGTCGAGACAGCTGTTGAAGGCCGGAGCCGAAGTGAAGGTCAAGGCACCGCATGCGTTGCGGGAGATGATGAAGGAGCATGCGGAACGTCTTGTAACATTATACGTATGAAAACTGAAAAGGCTCAACCCATGCGGTTGAGCCCGATTTCAATTCGCTTCATCCATTTCCTTATGAATGCGTAGCAATTCGTTTTTGTATAAATCAGAGCGACCTCCAGAAATCGCTTGAATGTTATTTTTCACTTTGACGACTCCAGCTGCTCCGAGTGCTTTTAGTTCATCCTCATTGATTTGAGAAACGTCACTTACTTCAACACGAAGTCGTGTGAAGCATGCATCGATATCACGGATGTTCTCTCGTCCCCCAAGTGCCTCTTCAATCGCAAGTGCTGTCGTTTGAATCACTGATTGACCTGACTTTTTATCATTGTAGTCTTTACGCGTAAACAGTTTCGCTTCTTGTCCGCCACGCCCTGGTGTTGCCAAATTCCACTTCTTGATAGCGAAAGTAAAGATACTATAGTAAACGATGAAGAAACCAATGCCGACGACGACATTCATCCACCAGCGTGGTGTTCCTGGTAAGACGTTCACTAAAATATAGTCAATCAACCCTGATCCTCCAGCCCAACCGATATGTGTGTCGAGCGCATACATGAGCGCAAAGGAAATCCCCGTCAACACACTATGGATGACATAAAGGATAGGTGCCACGAATAAGAAAGTGAATTCAATCGGTTCTGTGATTCCTGTTAGAAAAGCTGTACCGGCTGCTGCAATCAATAAGCCTCGAACGACAGGACGTTTGTCTGGGTCAGCCTGACGATACATCGCAAGCGCCGCCCCGAGTAAACCGAACATAATGATTGGGAACTTACCAGACATGAAACGTCCCGCCGTCACTTCGACACCTTCCGCGATTTGAGCGAGGAAAATATACTGATCACCGTTCACGACCGCATCACCGACCGTTGCCGTTCCACCGAGAGATGTCCAGAGGAACGGGGCATACCAAATGTGGTGTAATCCTGTCGGAATCAATAATCGTTCCAACATTCCATATAACCCAACATATGCAGGATTGGTCGCATCACTCGCGATGACGTTTGCCATTGAAGTGAGTGTCGATTGGATTGGCGGCTAGATGAGCATCATGACAAATCCAAGTAAAATCGAGAAGAAGACCATTACAATTCCGACAGAACGATCACCTGCAAAGAATCCCAACACTTCTGGTGGATTGAACGTATGGAACTTTTTATACACCCATACTGCGAGCAATCCGACCGCAATCCCTCCGAGTACACCGGTTTCAAGGGAAGGAATACCGAGTAACATGCCATATTCTCCACTCTCGGCAGCCATTTCTGCCGTGATACCGAGAGAAATTGAGATTGTCGTATTCATAATGACATATCCGACGAGTGCTGCGAGTGCGGCAATCCCTGATCTCCCTGACAAACCAACTGCGACCCCGATTGCAAAAATGATTGGTAAGTTCGCAAAAATACTAAGACCAATTTGTAACATTCCAGCACTGATCGCTTCTACTGTTCCATTCTGTAAAAACGTCCAGCTTTCGGCTAATGGTCCCGTGAGTGCCGCACCTAGTCCTAGCAAAATTCCGGCAGCCGGTAATAAAGCGACCGGTACCATGAGCGCCTTTCCAAACTTTTGAAAAACTCCAAACTATTGACTCATTCGATTCACTCCTCATCTTGTAAGCGTTATCAATCTGAACAATGAGAAAGGGGATTGCCTCCCCTCTCTAGTTACCGTATTGCTACTGTCTCGCCCGATTTTAATTCCGGCCAGTACGTTCTGTTTTCCTCAATCAAATCATCTAAGATTCGACGAGCTATTGGTGCATCGATGACTGTACGATTTAGTGTCAACGCCTGAAGTGCCTTCTCATAACTGTTTTCGAAGTATGCGTCGACGACAAGTTGCTCGTAAGCAAGCTGTCCTTCAATCATTCCTTTGTAAAAACGAGGAATCTTTCCGACTGCGAATGGTTTCGGTCCACGATTGGTAAGCATCGCAGGCACTTCAACCATCGCATCGTCCGGCAGGTTCGAAATAATCCCTTCATTTTTCACCATGACGATGAAAATATCACCGTTATTATAGGCTAGCGAAGCAGCGACCCGAATCATATAGCAGCCGTGGATATCGACCTCAAGGTGAACATTTTCGAGCGAGTCATCTTGAATAATCTGATCGCACATCGAGAAGACACGTTCTTGACGTCCGTTGATTACTTGCCGTGCCCGTGTGTTCGTGACATCTTCTTTTTCTGCCATGTCAGATGGATATAAATAATATTGAAGGTACGTGTTCGGTAAGTACTCCGGGAAATCCGTCAGCATCTTCTCTACTTGTTTGAACGTCTTGATCCAAGATGGGTCATTCGCAATCTCCGAATCTTCCGGGATGAAACCGTCTTCTAAAATGGCGCGTTTGATATCTTCAGTCAATTCATTTCCTTCTTTATCGAAGATACCTGTGAACCAACCAAAGTGGTTGAGTCCGAAATATTCCGGAACGAGATCCCAAATCTCTTTACCGAGAATCTTCGCATAGCTCACCATGATTGCTGCCGGCATGTCGCAAATGTTTAATATTTTTTGATCGTCCGGGTATGCACGTTTGAGCGCCTCGGCGACAATTGCAGCCGGGTTTGTATAGTTTAAGATCCAGCCATTCGGTGAGCCGGTGCGAATGTCAGAGACGAGTTCAATCATATCTCCGATTGAGCGCATCCCGTATGACATTCCGCCCGGTCCACACGTCTCTTGTCCCACCACGCCATGTCGAAGCGGAATCTGCTCATCTTTTTCGCGCATTTCCAAACCACCTGTCCGAATTTGGACGAAGAAGAAATCTTTATCTTTAAAAGCATATTCTTTGTCCGTCGTATATTCGAACGACTCGAGTTCTGGATAATGCTCACGCAAGATGATTTCACTCGCTTTCGCGACACGTTCTTGACGTAATTCATCTGTATCGTAAAACGTGATAGAACGAAGTGGGAAGTGTTCTTTTTCCTTAATCAAACTCATGATCATGCCGATTGTGTACGTACTACCTCCACCGACGACTACGAGACGATGTGGTGTTTTCATGTGTGCGTTCCCCTTTCAATACATATCTAATTGATTACAATACAAATTTAATACATATTATTTAAACCGTCAACACCTTTTTGAAAACTTTTTATTTTTGTATACTATGAGTAATGAACGTATACAATCAGGAGGTTATCTACATGAAATCCAAATCTCCGCTATACCAGCGGATTGCTCAGGAGATGCGCACGTTTATCGAGACCGGTGATTGGGCGCCCGGTGAAGCAATTCCGACAGAAGCACAACTCGTCGAGAAATTTAAAGCGAGTCGAGTCACCGTTCGACAAGCCGTCAAACTACTTCAAGAAGAAGGTTTGCTTTGGAAGCGACAAGGGAGCGGTACGTATGTACAATCCGAAAAGATTGAACATAATATGTACGAATTAAAAAGCTTTACTGAAGACATGAAGCGAGAAGGAAAGGACATCACGAGTAAAGTACTTACTTTCACCGTTCAACCTCCGACTGAAAAAATAAGGGAAATACTCGAGCTCGATGAAGATGCTCTTGTCTACTACATTCGTCGTTTACGCTTTGCAAACGGAGAACCACTCATTGTCGAAGATACGTATCTTCCACTCCAACTATTTCCGGATTTAACGTATGAGGTAATGACACGGTCGAAGTACGATTACATTGAAAATGTCAAAAACCTGAAGATTGCAGACAGTGTTCAGGAATTTATCCCGGTCTTGCCGACGAAAGAAATTGCTGAAATGCTCGAGGTGAGCGATCGAACACCGATACTCAAAGTCGAACTCTATTCGTTTCTCATGGATGGCAGTCGCTTTGAGTTCACCGAAACGTATTTCAAGAGTGAAGAGTATCGCTTTATCATCCGCGCCGGCCGAAGACATGAAACAACAAACACCCAGTGAATTCAATAATTCACTGGGTGTTTGTTAATGCAAACTCATATGTTTCAACATTAGACTAATGCTATTCAAGCTGCTTTAGGGATTCAAATAGATGCTCAGCATTTTTTGGACTGCTCGTCAGGTAAATGGTTTCTAACAAGCTATTATATTCTCGTTCAGAAATGATAACAGCATTCTTCCCGCCTTCTTTGGAGATGAAAATCGTCTCGTCATTTTCACATACTTGATGAAGCAAGTGGTTCAACTTTTTTTCGCTTTCCGGTATGGAACCGTAGACATTCACATCACTCCTCATTTATGTCCATTATATTATGATTTTTTATGAATGACGAAACATCTATGTTTCTACATCCGTATAAAAGACCAATCAATCATCAACAAAGGCGGTATGCACATGCATCACCAGAACAAAAAGTTCATTCACTTATTCAAAGACGGTCAGTTCGATGACATTTATCATCAAATGACCGATTCTTGCAAATCTCATTGTTCCATGGCCATGTTTCATCACGAAGCGTCTTCGTTTCATCATGGAATTCGGCGCTATCGTCTGCTCAATGAGATGATGTTGAACGGGAATCGGTATGCATTGTGGTCGGATTTCCGAAAAGAAAAGTTATTGTCCGTTCAATTCAATCGCGTGAATCAGGTTGAATCCATTCAGATGACGGTCACATCCTCTTCAAAAGAGACCAATCCTTTCACGAAAAACAAATACCACCTTCCATTCAAAGAGCAGTGGTTCGTCGTCTCAGAAGGGACAACCCTCGGAATGTATCATCATGATCCAACTCGAAAAAAGCGTGATGGCTATGACTTTTTGAAAACACAAGAGCAACAACCTTACAATCGTAGAAAAATCGGGATGGATGGCTCGTATGCGTTTGGAGAACGAGTGATTGCTCCATTACACGGGACGATTCATCAAGTCGTGGATGGGTTGTCAGACGAACTAGATGCTGATCATCCATTCGGTAATCACGTCATCATTCAACATGCGAACGATGAATATTGCCTTCTCGCCCATCTTGAGAATGGTTCCATTGCCGTGAATGTGGGAGATACGGTCAAAACCAAACAGTTGATTGGGCGCTGTGGGCGTTCCGGAATTACACCTGAGCCACGCTTGCATATGCGTGTCATGAATCACCCGGATGTGGACAGCGCGACCGCCCTCCCGATTCAATGGAAAGGTCGATTACGACCTGTGCGTGGAAAAGTAGTCACTTCCCGCGAGGAAGAAGGATGGTCGTATGGGATTGCAGCCCTCGATTTTTCAGAACTGCTCCTTTATGTTGTACAGGCCATTCCGCGATTATTTTTTCGCTTTTTTGGATAAGAAAACCCCTCAGGAATCTGAGGGGGTTCAACATCACATATCCAAATCAGTGAACGCGAGCGGGACGAGCTCTCCAAGCGTCACTTCTTTCACATCGGTGTTGCCGTTTGTGAGGAGTATTTTGAAGTCAGGATCGCCGAACTCGACCATGACTTGGCGGCAGATGCTACATGGTGGCAAGAAGTCTTCCGTGTCCCCAGACACGGCAACCGCTTCGAAGTCACCTTTTTTGTATCCTTGAGCGACCGCTGTGAAGATGGCCGTACGCTCCGCACAGTTCGTTGCTCCGAACGAGACGTTCTCGACGTTGACGCCGTCGATGACCGTACCGTCTTTCATGAGAAGTGCCGCACCGACGCGGAACTTCGAATATGGTGAATACGCATTGTCTTTCAATTGGCGTGCGCGCTCGACTAATTGTTGTTGGTTCATCTTAAGTCATTCCTCTCGAATATCGAATGAACTGATGCCAGTCCCCGTGCCTCTCATTTTGGGCAGGATTTATAGCATACACCCGCCTCAAAGAGAAGTCAATGACTTTTTACAAACGCTTTCATGAATAAACAAAAAAGAAGGAGCGCTCACCCCTTCTTGACTGTCTATACGCAGTTATACCAATTCAAGCTGTGCGACAGGCGCTTCTTCCGTTTCCGTCTGCACGTGATGGCGACCAATCGGAATAACGGAAGGTGAACCGGATACCGGGTCACACATGACCGAACAGCGGAGGTTAAAGACACGATGGATCAAATCACACGTGATGACGTTCGATGGCTTCCCTTCGGCAATCAACTTCCCTTTGTCGAGCGCGAAGATGTAGTCCGCATAACGTGCCGATAAGTTGATATCGTGCAACACCATGACAATTGTCGTCCCGTACTTTCGATTCAAGTCCGTCAACAAATCGAGAATCTCGACCTGATACGTGATATCAAGATACGTCGTCGGCTCGTCTAAAAAGAGCACGTCCGTCTGTTGAGCCAGTGCCATCGCAATCCAGACGCGTTGGCGCTGCCCGCCTGACAACTCGTCGATGGGACGATCCGCGAACTCCGTGATGTTCATCATCTCCATCGCCTCGGCGACAGCTTCGTAATCGGCTTTCGTCCAGCCCTTTAAGAATGATTGATGAGGGTAACGACCACGACCGACAAGATCGGCGACCGTAATCCCTTCCGGTACGACCGGGGACTGTGGCAACATCCCGAGGACACGCGCTAGCTTTTTCGGTGCCATTTTCGAAATCGGCTTATCGTAAAGCGTCACTTGACCGGCACTCGGTTTGATAAGGCGTGCCATCGTCTTCAGTAGCGTCGACTTCCCGCAACCGTTCGCACCGATGATGATGCTAATCTGATTGCTCGGAATTTCAAGGCTGATATCGTTCAAAATCATCTTGTCCTCGTATCCCGAGGTGAGATGTTCCACTTTCATAATGGATGCCATTTAGAAGTCCCCTTTCTGGTTCATCCGAATCAACAAGTATAAGAGATAAGGCGCGCCGATGATGCCGGTGATGACACCGACCGGATAGCGTGCCGTGAAGGCGAATTGTCCGACAAGGTCGGCCGCTAGTACTAAAATGATTCCGACAAGCGCTGCCGGCAAGATTCCCGCGTGGCTCGTTCCGACGAGCCGTTTGGCAATCGGCCCTGCCAAGAAGGCAATAAACGCAATCGGTCCCGTTGTCGCTGTTGCAAGGGCGAGCATGAATACTGCTGCCACAATGAGCAGAAGTCTGTTCTGGTTCGTGTTGATTCCAAGCCCTGTCGCCGCCATTTCTCCGAGCTCGAGCATTTCAAGCTGACGAGTGAGTAACAGTACAATCGGTAAACAGATAAGTACCGTGATGATTAAAGGTGGCAACTCTTCAAGTTTCGCCCCATTTAAACTTCCTGTCAACCACCGCATCGCCATCGCGACATCGTTTTGTCGGCTGATGAGCAGTAAATAGTTGATGACGGCTGTTAACATCGCTTGAATCCCAATTCCAACTAACACCAAACGACCGATGGAGAAAGCCGCCCCTTTTGATAGGAAATAGATGACCAGCACGGTGACGAGCCCTCCGATAATCGAAGCGATCGAGATTATCGCTTCACTCGATTGTAGGACGACGATACAGAAGACAGCCGCCGCACTGGACCCCGTTGTGATCCCGATGACATTTGGATTGGCAAGCGGATTTCGAAGCATCGTTTGGAAAATCGTTCCCGCAGCACCAAATGCTGCACCGGCAAAGACACCAGCGAGCATACGTGGTAGACGCAATACTTCAATGGCGAACGTCGCCCCTTTTACGTCTTCCCCGAGCAAGACGCGGATGACATCCTGAACCGGATAAATCGTATTGCCCAACATGAGCATCAACCCGCTCAATGCTACCGCTATGATGGTCAAAAGAATCGTCATCCCGACATAACGACGGCGTCGCTTCATGCGACCTTGTCTGATTTGTTCAATCGCTGGTTGCATCATAGTCCTCTTACTTTCACTTTCATTGTCAATAGAATCAAGATCGGTGCCCCGATGAACGCCGTCACAATCCCGACCTCAAGTTCACCTGGACTTCCGAGCAAACGTCCGATGACGTCCGAGAAAGTCAAGATGATGGCACCTGCTAAGGCAGACATCGGCATGAGGTAGCGTTGGTCAGGACCGAGCACGAGTCGAATCAAATGTGGGGCGAGAAGTCCGATAAACCCAATCGGTCCAGCGAGTGCAGTCGCCGCCCCACACAGAATCACGCCTGCGAACGAGGCGGTCAACTTCAATGTCCCCGTCCGAACACCAAGACTCTTCGCCATCTCCTCCCCGAGCGCAAGTGCGTTCAAGGAAGGTGCGGTCACGACCGCAATCACGAGACCGATTAGAAGAAACGGTAAAAAGGTATAAATCGAATCCAGATTTCCTGCACCGACACTCCCTACTTGCCAAAAACGGAATTGATCCATGACGTTCGAGCGTGGAATCATGAGCGCCATGACGAGCGACGATAGTGCTGCACTTGTCGCCGCTCCCGCTAAGACGAGTTTGAGCGGGGTCGCCCCTCCCCTTCCGAGTGAACCGATGCCGAAAACGAAAATGGCCGTCAATAGCGCCCCGACGAGCGCAAACCAGATGAACGCACTCGCCGTCGCGATGTTGAAGAATGCGATGCCAATGACGACGGCGAGCGCTGCTCCCGTGTTGACCCCAAGAATACTCGGGTCAGCGATTGGGTTACGCGTCACCGACTGCATGAGTGCACCCGCCACACCGAGTGCTGCGCCACACATAAAACTGAAAATTGTCCGGACGACCCGCTCCCGGACAATGTCTGCCTCATACGACTGAACAGCCGGACGGAATAAACCGTCCAGCAGTTCATTCCACCCGACTGTTCGAGAGCCGAAGGCAAGGGATGCCACGATGCATAGCACCGTCAGTACGAGCGTCCCAACTAACAGGAGCGGGAAGTACTTCGGGGTATGCATCTGTTTCACCTGATTTTGCATCATTTTACTTTCGCAAGTGCATCCGATACGCGTGAAACGTACTCATCAATCGTATATTCAATCGAGAGTGGCGTCGGTGTTCCAGCCGCTGCGAGTGGCGTGTTGTCTTCAATCAATACGACCGATCCGCGTTCGATGGCTGGTACTTTACTGTAGAGCGGGTCTGCTTGAAGCGCCTTCAACGTGTCTTCATTTCCGTATGTGACGAAGATGTCGACGTCGTTCAAAATGTCGGCGTTCTCTTTGCTGAGCTCGAGATAGAAGCTATTTGCTTTTTCAGCTTCGTCGACAATGTTTTGTGGGTACTCCATGCCGAGTTCTTCGATGAAGGCACCACGAGGATCACCTGTTGTATAGATATAGAATTTTGAAAGATCTTCTGCGCTCATCGAGACGAAAGCGGCTTTCTTTCCAGCAATCTCAGGAACGGCTGTCGCTTTGTCAGTAATCAACTGCTCCGTGTCTTTGATTAACTGTTCGCCTTCTTCACCAAGTCCCATTGCGAGTGAGTCATAACGAACCATGTCTTGCCATGAGGTGACCCAAGGTGTTTCTTGATATGCCACGACCGGTGCGATTTGGCTAAGCGTGTCATAGTCTTCTTGAGTGATGCCTGAGTAGGCGGCCAAGATGACATCGGGATTTGAATCTGCGATTGCTTCAAAGTCTAATCCGTCCGTATCTTGATAGATGTTCGGGTTCTCTTCGCCAAGCGCTGTCAACTTCTCTGCTGTCCATGGAAGCATCCCGCTATCATCTTGTACACCGTAGTTCGCAGCTGAGAATCCGACCGGTACGACATCGAGTGCAAGTGCGACGTCATGGTTTCCCCACGAAATCGTTGCGACACGCTCTGGTTTTTCTTCGATGACAGTCTCACCGAACGCATGCTCGATCGTGATGGGGTAACCTTCTGCTGATTCTTCCGTCCCTTCGTTCGTGGAAGCGTTCTCAGCTTCTTCCGAACCACAGCCGGCTAAGATGAGTGCAAACGCTGAAGCAAAAATAAACATATGTAACCACTTCTTCATTGTCTTGTTCACGTGTTTCTTCTCCTTTTTCAACTTCTCTATTTTCTCGATACTGATAATCATTATCAGTTATGAGTATAGACTTGCTATTCCTTCGTGTCAACTGCTATTCGATATAGAAAAATGAAAAAACCTGTCGTTTTAGGACAGGTTTATTAGGACTTTCGATGTTGTCGCATGACGTCCGCGATCGGTTCATCTTGTTTTTCAAGCTCCGATACGATCCGTTCATGGTCCACGTCGTTTCGGTTTTGGCTTAACTTGAACGTCGCCTGCATATCGGTGATGTCGATCCGAAACCCGACGACGCCGTTCATTTGTCGCTTCACCGGTTCGGATAATGCATCCCAACGCACCGCATGCTCGCGTTCCCCTTCATGCTCTTGGAGCAATCCTGAAAGTTCCTCCACTAATTCTTTCTCATTGAGAATCGTCGCACGTCCGTACACGTGTACGGCTTGATAGTTCCATGTCGAAACGTCCTCATGGCCGTACCAGGACGCCGACACGTAAGCGTTTGGTCCTTGAAAGATGACGAGAACGGTTTGATTTTCAATCGTTCGCCACTGCGGATTCGCTTTCGCAATATGCGTCGTCAGTTGACCATTCGCCTCATCGAATCGTAACGGGACATGTGTCGCAATCGGTTTGTCCCCATCATGTGTCACGATCGTACCGAACGGATGGGCATGGAGAAACGCGTAAATCTCAGCTCGCTCTGTGACGGAATATTGAGTTGGAATATACATGCCGGACCCCCTTTCTCCTATTATATTCTGAACAAGACGGGTATAACGACACAGAAGGAGGATTGTTTTTATGAAACAACCTATCAAAGCCATCGTCTTTGACGTATATGGCACATTATTCGACGTACATTCGGTGAAGGATGTCTGTGAACAAGAGTTCCCTGAAAAAGGAGCTGCCATCAGCCAAGTATGGCGGACGAAACAACTCGAGTATTTCTTTTGGCGCCACATGATGGGGCGTTATGAAGATTTCGATAAAGTGACCCGGGACGCACTCCGTTACGCGCTCGCCGTGCATGATGCAACATCGACGGAGGAAATCGAACAACGTCTGATTGCATCGTATGCGCACCTCACCCCGTATAAGGAAATCGAATCGGTCCTAAAAGAGATGAATGACGTGAAGACCGTCATTCTCTCAAACGGGACGGACGAGATGCTTAAGGCACTGCTTCACAACGCCGGTCTTAGCGATTACTTCGATGAGGTTGTCAGCGTCGACGGCATCAAACAACCGAAACCGACGCCTGCCGCCTATATGCACTGGTTCAAGACGTCTGGTCTTCGTCGTGACGAGGTGCTCTTTTTATCGTCGAACGGTTGGGACATCGCCGGGGCGAAAAACTTTGGCTTTCATGCGGCCTGGATCAATCGGAATGACTTACCATTTGAAGCATTTGATATAGAACCAGATGCCATCTATCCGAACTTAAACAACTTGTCAGAATGGCTTTAGTCCGTGAACGACTTCATGAAAATGAGGTCGTTTTGTGCATCTTCCCCCATGAAAAAGGTGTGCACCCCCGTCTGTTCGAACCCGTTTCGTCGATAGAATCGAATCGCTCTCTCATTACGTTCCCATACGCCGAGCCACATCTTTCGTTTGTGTAGTTCCTTCGTCAATTCGGTTGCTTGAGTGAATAATGCTTTCCCCACCCCTTGACCTTGAAACGCTTCGAATACGTAGATTCGTTCAATTTCAATCGCATCTTCGCCCATCGGTTCAGATTGAGCATCGCGTACATTCACTTTCAAATAGCCTGCCAACTCACCTTTTACATGTGCAAAATAAAAATAAGAATCGGGATGTGCCAACTCATGCTTCAACTGCTCAGTCGCGTACGCTTTTTCTAAGTAAGCGTTCAAATGTTCTTCTGTGTTGTGACGTGCGAACGTCTCCGTAAACGTCTGGATGCTAATGTGACGTAAGACTTCTAAGTCTGTCACCTTCGAGATTTCAATCATGTTCTCGCTCCTCTCAGTATTCTCGATACTTGCCTTTCTTCACTTCGGCCCAATCTGTTTCAACATTACGTCGTACTTTTTTCAAAAGGCGTAACAACTCCTCACTTTCTTGCTCGTCGAGTCCTGATAACGCGACCGATGTAGAATATTCATGTTCCCGAATGATGAGCGGGTACAATGTCTCGCCCTTCTGCGTCACGTATAACCGTTTGATTTTCTGGTTCTCTAAATCTGACCGTCTCTCAATCCATCCCTCTTGCTCCAGTTTCTTGATGGCACGTGCGGCGGTCGTCCTGTCTACCTTAATCAACTCTGCCAGCCGCTCTTGAATGATACCTGGGTGTTCAAAAATCCTAACGACGTACAAGTACTTCCCTTTTTCTAAACCGAGTGCCTTAAATTCAATGTTGCTGATTGAATCGAGGGCACGCGCAATCATCCCGATCTCTCGTAAATGGTCATGCATCATTAGACACCTCTACTTTTTTGTTGCAAACGCAACAAAACACTTTATATAAGCGTATCGTAATTTGTGAGAGAATGGAAGTAAGAATTTTCGCTAAGAAGGAGATGAATGAAAGATGGGTCACCGAATCTATACGACGAGTTTCGCGAGCGTTTATCCACTCTACGTCGCCAAAGCCGAACGCAAAGGACGGACGAAGGAAGAAGTCGACACCATCATCGAATGGTTGACCGGTTACGATGAGACCGGACTCGAACGTCAGATAGCCAATCAAGTCGATTTTGATACATTTTTCGCTTCAGCACCTCGTCTCAACGAAGACCGCGCCCTCATCAAAGGCGTCGTCTGTGGGGTTCGTGTCGAGAACGTCGAAGAACCGCTCATGCGTGAGATCCGTTATTTGGACAAACTCATCGATGAATTGGCAAAAGGAAAGAAAATGGAGAAGATCTTACGAGGAGGCGAATCATGATGGATGTGACAGCACTCGTCGACGAGGCACGGCTCGATTCATTTATTCATCTGCTCGAGGTCATCGATGATCATTTACCTGGCGGATTTGAAAAAACGACGGACGGACATGGTGTCCATTACGTCGTTCCACTCGATCGATATCCGTCCGGGTATCATGTCACACCGGGGACGCCACTACCGTTTATCAGTGTAATCGCGCAAAAGCGCCATGTCGGACTGTATCACATGGGCATTTACGCCGACCCTGAATTACTCGCTTGGTTCGAACGGGAGTATGCGAGTCGTGTCCCGACGAAACTTGATATGGGGAAAAGCTGTATCCGTTTCAATAACGTGCAGCGAATCCCGTTTGACTTGGTCGGAGAACTCGTCGAGAAGATGACTGTCGAGGAATGGATTCAGCACTACGAAGGACAACGAAATAATAAAAGAGGCTGGGACATAACCCAGTAAATTTATAAGAAAGAGGCCCCATGAGCGACTTGTTCGCTCACGGGACCTCTTGTCATTTTTATGGGTTCGTGCATTTCGGACTAAACAGGAAAGAAGGGGTCCAGCCACCGAAAATCGGTGACCGGACCCCTCTTTTTATCAAAAATTTTTAAAACCGGTTAGTTATGTCCCCGCCTCTTTCATTTACACAGTAAATCGATTCGTCATCTCTCGCATCTCATCCGCCATATTCGATAATTCTTGAGCGGCTGCCGTAATTTCTTCCATTGATGCCATCTGTTCTTCAGTAGCTGCTGATGTGTTCTCCGTTTCTGTAGCAGTCGATTCAGTAATTCCTTGAATCTCATTCACGGAGTTCAACACTTCTGTCGCTCCCGCCGCCATTTCTTGTACAGCACTGGACACTTTTTCTATTTGTTGCCCGACTTCTTCAATGGCTACTTTAATTTCATCAAACGCAACACCTGTCTGCCGCACGTTCGTCACACTCTGTCCCATATCACCTTCTACGACATGCATCGTCTCTACGGCATGCTTTGTTTCTGTCTGTGTATGATGAATTAAAGAGGAAATTTGTTTGGTCGCATCGGCTGATTCTTCTGCCAGTTTTCGTACTTCTGCAGCAACGACTGCAAACCCACGTCCCTGATCTCCTGCACGCGCTGCCTCGATTGCTGCATTTAATGCAAGTAAGTTCGTTTGCTCTGCAATTCCTGAAATGGTCCCACTGATTGTACCAATCTCTTGAGAACGAGTATTAAGCTGCTCAATGACTTGTTGCAACGTCTTCACTTTTTCATTCATCGCTTCAAGCTGATGTTCAAGCGTTACGATTAGCTCATTCCCTGATTGTACTTTGTCCAATGCCCCTTCCGATAATACAGTCATCTGTTGAGCACGATCAGAGACTTGGTGAATGCCATTCGTCAAGTCTGAAAGGGTACCATTTGAAGACTTTACCCGTTTCAACTGATGGAGTGAACCTGAAGCGATTTCTTCCATCGTCACGGCTACCATCTCTGTCGCTTTTGTCGTTTCTTCTACGTTATTTTTCAAATCGTCCGATGAAGTTGCAACACGCCCAGAAGTCGAAGTCACTCCACCAATCAACTCTCGTAAACTTTCTTTCATCTGATTGAATGACTGTGCGAGCGCCCCGATTTCATCGCGTGATGTGTATGTGCTATTGACTGTCAAATCCCCTTCACCGGCACGACTCATCAATACGTTCAATTCTTTCACCGGACCAACCACAAGGCGCGTGATGTAGACGCCTAACCCAATTGAAAGCGCAGCTCCCAAAATGACAAGACCCCAAAAGATAAACACAGCACCCTCTCGATCCGACCGCATCGTATCACTGGCCGTTTCCGCATCCACATTCAACTGATCCATAACTTCTTTCGCTGTCTCAACAAGCGCAAGTCGAATTGGACGTAATTCTGTTCCATATTGTCGGTAAGCAGATTCGTTTTCATTTCGTAATGCAGGTTGCAATACGACGTCTATGCTTTCCAAATATGCGTTCGTCTCTTCATTCAGCTTTTCGATTCGACTCATTAATTCAGGATCTTCTGTCGAAATCGAATCAGTGAACTACTCGCCACTTATTTGCTTCGCAAATTGAAGTGGGAGCTTCTTGGGAAGACCGCACTTTTACTAGCCACGATTGTTTACCAAGCTCACCGGGCAGTCCCTGCCCTGAATGGTTGTCAGTCAGCCAACATCAATAGGTTGAGGCTCGCGTTGATGTCACGGTCATGATGCGCGCCACAGGCACACGTCCATTCACGGACATCTAATTTTTTCTTCTCGCCTTTTTCGCCGCAAGAGGAACAGATTTGCGTCGATGCGTACCATTGGTCGGCCTTGATGAGCGTCCGTCCGTAGAAGTTTGATTTGTATTCAAGCTGGCGGACGAACTCGTACCAACTGACGTCGGCAATCGATTTGGCGACCTTGTGGTTCTTCATCATGTTCTTCGATTTCAATGTCTCCACGACGATGACTTGGTTCTCGTCAACGGTTCGTTTTGACAATTTGTGAAGGAAGTCTTTGCGTTGGTTTGCGATTTTCTCGTGTTTCTTGGCCAAAAGTAATTTGGCTTTTTCACGATTCTTGCTCCCGATCTTCTTACGAGACAGAGCGCGTTGCGCCTTCTTGACCTTCTCTTCGGACTTGCGAAGAAAGCGAGGGTTGTCGATCTTCTCAGAAACCATGTCATCATTTGTCATGATGGCGAAGTGTTCTAACCCGAGATCGATGCCGATCTTGTTCTTAGCCGGAATCCATTGCTCGTCATCCTGATTGACAAGGATGGAAACGAAGAACTTGCCTGTCTTCGTCATCGAGATTGTCGCGGACTTGATGATCCCCTCGAAAGAACGATGTTGTTCGAACTTCACGAAGCCGATTTTAGGAAGTCTCACCTTGCCGTTCTCGATGCGGATCGTACCGTGCTGGTTGTTCGTCGTGTAGGAGGCGCGCGACCGTCGTCTCGATTTGAAGGTCGGGAAGCCGGCCGTTCCGGCGAAGAACTTCGCGAACGCGGTGTCGAGGTTCAACTTCGCGTTCGCGAGCGCGAGGCTGTCCGCCTCGGCGAGGAACGGGAACAGGGGCTTGTAGGATGCGGGTGTCGCCGGATTTCGTCTCGTCACGATCCCCGCTTTCGCCTCATCGCGGATGGCGATGCGGTCCTCGAGCAGCTTGTTGTAGATGAACCGGGCGCAGCCGATCGTCTTGATGAGGAACTCGGCCTGTGCAGGCGTCGGGTGGAGCCTATATTTGTAGCCTTTCAGCATGTCCGTCCCTCCTCCCTCCAGCAGATCGTGATATGTCCTCCTCATCCGATACCCACGGAGGGGGAGGGAGAATCTGACGGAATAACGAACTTTTGTTCGTAACATCTGTCATAGGGAGAGAAAACTGTTGGACCGGGCGATTCATCTCCCACCTACGCCGGGCTTCGCCCCGAGACGCTTAGAGGAGGGAGAATTCTCGCCTGATTTAGTTAAATTTTTCATCATTTTCCCTCCCATTCTATTTATCGTGTCGAATTTGTGAAAAATGAAGCAATGTTTAGAAAGCCTTGACCTAAGTTTCGATTCAGATAGCTGCCTCTTTGCTCCATCTCGTTACACCTTTTGTAAGCCGGCTCGCATTTATGTTGCATGGAGATGCAGTATACTAACATCAGATACATTCGGTTACGAAAGGAGCGGACAACTTGTCACGACCACTTAAACTCACACTCTTTCTTCTCGTGTTTGGATCTTTGTTCTATATCACCCATTTCCACTATGAGTTGCGTCCGTCTGACATCCGGGACATCGTCTTGTCATTCGGATTTTGGGGTCCACTCTTCTTTATTTTTCTTTATGCCATCGGTCCGGTCGCATTTTTACCGACATCCGTCCTCTCGCTCGGAGCCGGACTCGCGTTCGGCGTATGGCCAGGTGTCCTCTATATCATTATTGGTGCAACTGCTGCTGCGACGACCGGTTATGTGATGGGGCGTTTTTTCGGACGCTCAGTCATCAACGTCGACCGCTATCCATGGTCAGAGAAACTGTTCACACAAATGGAGCGTCGTGGCTTTTTATATGTATTTGTCCTCCGGCTCATCCCGCTCGTCAGTTTCGACTTACTCAGTTATGCCGGCGGAATCTCACGTGTTCGCTTCCGTGCCTTCGTACCGGCGACCGTGCTCGGCATGATTCCAGGTACGTTCGCCTACAGCTTCCTCGGGGCGAGCCTCGCCTCAGGCAGTGTCACTACGATCTTCATCGCCGCGCTCGTCTTCGTCGGCTTGATTGTCGTGACGTATATCTTCCGGGAACCGGTGAAAAAGTGGTTAGGCCTAAATTGAAAAATCGATTCTCCTATCTCACTAAAAGGCATTTGAACACACAATCCCTTTTATTGTAAATTATATGTGGGAATAATATCCACATATACTATTTAAAGGGGAATCACCACGTGTTTAAAAAAGTTATCGCCTGTCTTCTAGTTATTTTCATGTTATGTAGTTCGTCTGTTTCAATTTCAGCAAAAGAATTTCATTCTCGATATAATAAAGGAGAAATGGTCTATCTAACCTTCGACGATGGACCAAATCAATACACACCGAAGTTGCTCGATGTCTTAAAACGATATGATGTGAAGGCAACTTTTTTCATTTTAGGCAAGAAAATCAAAGGAAATGAAGCCATTCTCCAACGAATCGTGGACGAGGGTCATACAATCGGATTACATAGTATGACTCACGATAAGAAAACATTTTATCGTTCCCCTCAAACCGCAGTAAATGAGATGAAACAAGTTCAACAATTGATTTTTGATATCACCGGCGTAAAGTCAACGACCATTCGCGTCCCTTATGGAAGTGTGCCTCATATGACCAAAGCACATCGTCAAGCGATGGAAAAGGCCGGTTTTGACATGTGGGACTGGAACGTTGATACGCTCGATTGGAAATATAAAAAGGATCAAAAAACGATGCGCTATCAAACGATCAAACAAGTACGTGCTCATCGCGCTTACTATCAAGCATCTATCGTCTTGATGCATGATCACGCCACTTCTCCAGAATCACTCTCTTATATGCTCAGACATTTGACACGTGAGAAGTTTCTCTTTTTGACGACGGATCAAGCAAAAAAACCGTATCATTTCTATAACAAGTGGTACGGCACATCACATTGATTACCTCAATCGGAGCCCTGTGCTCCTTTTTTTGTTCCAAATGTGCAATCTATATTAACTTCCGTCAACTTCATCCGATATGTATAGAGCTACAACAAATGAACACGAGAATGTGAGGAAAGAATGATGAGTTTGATTAAAAGAAATCAGTTGATGTTGTTGACGACGTTATTGATTGTGATGACGTCGGTTGTTGTCCATTTGCTACATCGTTTCACGGAATTTGCCTATGCGTATACGATTCTGCGAAACGGTGCGGACGGTTACGTGTACTCCGGAGTAACATGGGTCTTGTTCGCCCTTCCAATCATCTTCTTTGGAATGATGATCGTCACCGCTAAGCGAGAATCCGTAGCATTTCCTTATTGGATGATGCTGACACTCACCTTCGCAAGCATCTCGACCGTTGCTGGAGGACAAGGACTTGTTGAATATCACTTCTCCATTTTTGTCGTCTTGGCGATTTTGTCGTTTATGCGTCGCATCGACTTGATTTTGTATAGTGCCGGAATCTTTGCTGTGCAACATCTAGTCGGATACTTTTTAATCCCTGAGATGATTTGTGGAACGAGCGACTATCCGTTCAGTTTACTACTCGTCCATGCCGTGTACTTGATTCTTCTGAGTGTTGTACTTGTCGCCCAAATCCACTTCCGTAATAACGAGACGCAACATGCCGAGGCACAGGAGCAAGAAACACGACAGTTGTTACAACAAGCGATTCATGATGTCAGCGCCCTCGTTCAATCGTTAAACAGTCACGCCGAAGAGCTTGAATCTGCCGCTAACCAGTCTCTTGAATCTGGTGAGCAAATCGCTGTCACGGTCGACCCGATTGTCGCGCATGCTTCATCCCAACAAGCCTCCATGGTGCAAGGGGCAGATGAAATTCACTCGATTCGGTCTTTGACAGCGCTCATTCAAGAACGAATGGCTCAAACGGCCGCAGCATCCTCGCGCATCGCTAAAGATGCCCTTGCTGGGAACAAAGACATGCGACTAATGGAAACAAAAGTACAAGAAATCATTACCGAATCAGAACAACTCGACCGGATTGTTGCGACGATGTCGAATCGTTCAAATGAAATCCAAGGAATCTTGCAACAAGTCGGTTCCATCAGTGAACAGACGAACATGCTCGCCTTGAATGCATCTATTGAAGCGGCTCGTGCCGGTGAGGCTGGACGAGGATTCGCCGTTGTCGCCTCCGAAGTCGGGAAACTCGCTGTCCAATCGCGTGAATATGCATCCGAGATGACCCGAGTCCTCGGTGGATTGATGGAAGATACGACCGTCGTATCCAAATCAGCGCATCTTTTCAAACAAGCGACCGAAAACTGTCAAACGGTCACGAACGATGTGACGGCTGTCTTTGGCCGTCTTACAGAAGATGTATCAGAAATCGACGAACAAATTGCTTCGATTCAAGAGACACGCCAGCGGGTCACGACACAGATGGAAGCACTCGAAACACGACTTGAATCGACGAAATATGCGGCGAATGAACTTCAACAACAGATTCACCATGTTGCCGCAGCAACGGAAGAGCAAGTCGCTATTCAAAAAGAACTCAGCTCGATGTCGGACCGACTCGCTCTAACCGCGAATTCGCTTGAAGACGTGACGACTCAACTCGAGGATCACGCCACTCGCGCCTAACACAAATGCCCTCGACCAAGTGGTCGAGGGCATTTTACTTATCGGTCGAGCAATTGACGAATTCCTTCTTGAAGAGGTGTGACCGGGCGTCCGAGAACCGGTTCGAAGTCACTCTCATGAATTTCGAGCGTTCCTTGACGAATGCTTCGCTGAATCCCCGCAAGAATCGCAACGACTTCCTCTGGCAATCCAGCCCCGCGCATCACCTCTTCGTATGCCTCGAGACTCAACTCCTGCATCATCACTTCACGACCTAACACTTCACTGAGCGCGTCTACAAGATCTTGCTGGGTATGAAGTGGTCCTGATAGTTCATAGACCGCATTGTCCTGCTGTTCTTTTAACAGAACATTCGATGCGGCTTCCGCATAATCTTGTTGTAGAGCCCAACCGACTTTACCGTCCCGAGCCGCCGTGATCCATGGCGCCCCGTCAATTACCGCTTGAATGCTTGATAACTCGTTTTCTAAGTACCAGTTGTTCCGTAAGAACGCATGTGGAATACCGGACTCGACAATCGCTTCCTCTGTGACGACATGTGGAGGTGCCATCAAGTTCTCACTGTCTGTCGCATCGGCTAGACTCGTGTAGGCAATGAATGAAACACCTGCCCGTTTCGCCGCCTCAACCGCGTTCGTATGTTGACGAATCCGCGTATCGTTATCGCCATCTGCCGAGATGATCAAAAGACGCTCAACACCTTTGAACGCTTCATCGAGTGTGTCTGGCTGATCAAAATCACCATGTCGCACATCAACGCCACGCTCTTTAAGAGACGCCGCCTTCTCCGGATTCCGTACACTTACAGCGAGCTCACTCGCATCAATCGACTTGAGTAGTTCCTCTACAATTTTCGAGCCGAGTTTCCCCGTTGCTCCTGTGACTAAATATTTCATTCTTTTTCCTCCCCTAACCTGTAATCGAATCACTTACATGTAATCATGATAATTACAGGTAACTGATTTGTCAATTATTCTTTCCCTGTTATACTAAGCATGTAACAAAGTTGTTTACATCTATAAAAACCGAAAGGGAGATATTTATGACAATCAGTAGTCGTTTTTCGGTTGCCATCCACATGCTGACTCTTGTTGCGCTTTCACCACCAGAAGTGATTTCATCAGATTTTTTAGCGCGGAGCGTAAATACAAACCCTGCTCTTATTCGAAAAATCATGGCCATGTTAAAAAAAGCAGAATTGATTCAAGTTAAACCAGGTGTTGCTGGTGCAATTCTTACTAAACCACTAAACACCATTTCACTTCTTGAAATTTATCAAGCCGTTGCTGTCGTCGAACCAAATGAACTGTTCGGAATTCATGATCAACCAAATCCGGCTTGCCCGGTCGGAAGAAACATCCAAGCAACGATTGAGCCCATTTTTATAACAGCTCAATCCGCCATGGAACGAGTCCTAGAGCAAATTATGCTTGCAGATGTTGTACAAAACATTGAACAAAGTATAGATTGAGGAATAAACAACCACTCCTTTTCGAGTGGTTGTTGATTTTTACGCTTGACTTTGAGTTCTTATGAACTTAAATTAAATATATAGAAGTTCATATGACCTTAAAAGGAGGAATTGTTGTTGACCCTACTCATCGGGTTCTTACTCATCGTCATCTTCATGCTCGCACTTGACCTCGGGGTGTTCCACCGTAAAGCGCACGAAGTCTCGCTCCGCGAAGCATGGACATGGACGTTTGTCTGGATTGGGATTGCCATCGCATTCGGAGGATGGTTGTTCTTCACGCAAGGAAGTACAGCCGCAACGGAATATGCGAGCGTCTACTTTATCGAAAAGGCACTTGCCATTGATAATGTCTTCGTCTTCTCACTTGTTTTTGCCTATTTCGCCATCCCACTCAAGTATCAACACAAGGTACTGTTCTGGGGGATTCTCGGAGCGATTTTCTTCCGCGCCGTCTTCATCGTCGCTGGGGTATCCCTTTTAGAAAACTTCGGATGGGTCTACTACGTCTTCGGAGCGTTCCTCGTTTATACAGGATGGATGATGTATAAGAATATCGGGAAAGACGAGTCACTTGAAGAAAACAAGACGATTCGTTGGCTCGAGCGACGCCTGCCCATCACACAAGACATCTCATCCGGAAAATTCACGAAGCGCATCAATGGGAAGTTGTTCTTCACGCCACTCTTCATCGCGCTCATCTTTATCGAATTGTCGGATATCGTCTTCGCTGTCGATTCGGTCGCCGCGAGTTTTGCGTATTCACGTGACCCGTATATCATCTTCTATGCGAACATCATGGCGATTCTCGGACTTCGTAGTCTCTACTTCGTCCTCGCCAACTTGATCGACCGCTTCTACTATCTGAAACACGGTCTCAGCTTCATGCTCGTCTTCATCGGGGCGAAGATGATTTTGGGTGATGTGTACAAGATGCCGATTTGGATGTCTCTAGGAACCATCGTTCTCGTCATCTTGATTAGCGTCCTCTATAGTTTCTACAAAACGAAACCTGGTTCGTCCAAACACGTATAATGAATCAATCAGTCCATTTCGTCGGTGTTCTTTCTTTGAAAATCGGGTAATCATTGAGGTGCACAACTACAGAAAAGGGGATTCACTATGTTTGATCGGATTGGCCTCATGAGTATCGGTCTCGTCTTCGGGATCATCCTCATGTTACTCTTCAACAACCTGTTCGGATTGGTGTTCGGTGTCGTCCTTGGTGTCAGCCTCATCGCCGCCAACCAAATCGAGCGAAACAAACAAACGACATGGCATTAACCAAAAAGCACGCGCTCCCATTGTTTGAGAACGCGTGCTTTTATGTCAAAACATGGTATACGGATTGATACTGTTGGCAGGAGATGAACTGCTATACACATAGCTGTTCCGATGCACCTCGAAGTGGAGATGATTCCCGAACGAGTTCCCGGTATTCCCGACCGTTCCAATCGTTGCTCCTTTTGCTAACGTCTGTCCTGTAACGACATTGAGGCGATCAAGGTGTGCATATACAGTAATATATGTTTGTCCATTCAACTGATGGCTCATCATGATGTGGTTACCGTAAGCCCCATAGTTCCGAGAAACGATGACTTTTCCATAAGCGGCTGACACGACCGGTGTTCCTCTTGGAGCAGCCAAGTCGATACCGTTATGGAACGTATAACCGTACTGCCCGCTCGCCGGACCATACTTTTGTGTCAACGTCCCTTTTGTCGGGATGATCATTTTCGCAGTTGATGTGGTTGAAAGCGTGGAGACACTGTACTTCTTCACATATGTACTGGATACGTAGCGGGATGTCCCGTTGAAATTGATTTTTGTCCATCTCCCGCTCACGCCGAGATATTTGAAGGATTGTCCCAACTTCGCACTGCCGACGATTGCATACGTCGTGCCCGGGCCCGAACGGACATTTAAACTGTTAGTCGTGACTTTGACATAATACGTGGTAGCAGCTTCAGCCGGGGTACCTGTCGGAGTGAAGATTCCGACTGTGAGAAGAACGGCACAGAAGAGAGAGAGCATCTTTCGTTTCATAATGTGGAAAATCCTTTCAATTATGTATTTAAATTTTATATTATCTAACTGAAAAAATTTTACCACCAAAACGAACCGACAAATATGTCATTTATATTTCAAATAAAGGAAGACAAATTATAACTTACTTTCTTTATTTTTCCTTTTCAACATACAAAAAATGCACAGCCGTTTTCGACTGTGCATGTCTGTTACTCACGATTTTCCTCGGCGTTCTCCTCTTCATCCTCTAAATCTTCAATCAATCGCTTCATCTCTTCAATTTCACGGCGCTGTGCCTTGATGATTTCTTCAGACAATTCTTTCACGCGTGGGTCTTCAATTTCAGCGCGTTCACTTGTCAAAATGGCAATCGAGTGGTGAGGGATCATCGCTTTCATCCAACTGACATCATCGACGGTCGTCTGGCTACGTACGAGCCAAAGCGAGGCACTGAAGACGAGAGCACTGACCCCTAGGATGATAAAGTTAACTGTTTTGTTCTTATACATCCCCCACATGAAGAGAAGCATGACGAACGCCATGACCGATCCCATGATGAGTGCCATGTACAACCTCGTCTGACTAAAGAAGATATGATTGAACTGAAACACGTTCAAATACATGAGCCAATACATAATGAATGTCGAGACCGCAATCATGATTCCAAATTTACCGTACTGTTTCATCTTATTCATCCTTTCTTATTGTGCGTATAAAAACTCTTTTACCTACTTCTTCTATACTCAAACCCGCCTATTTCTCGGTCTAATCGTACTCTTAACGCTTTTCACTTCTTTTTCACAAACATCGGGTACACTAGTGAAATTGAGTTCATGCAAGGAAGGAGAACGATGATGCAAGAGCGGACATTGCGTGACGTACTGGCAACACTTGATTCTGTTTTATCTTGGTCTTATCTCGATCACCCGGAAGAAATGACAATTCGCGGAATCGGAACGACACCAGAAAAAATAAATAAAATGTTTTTATATATATGCAAGCGCCCAATCAATGAACGTGGCGTCGATTTAGTGAGGGCCGCCATCCGAAATGGTGCAGTAGCCATCGTCACGGATCGACCGATTGACGCGAGAGTACCCGTCATTTACTGTCGAGACGTCGAACGCGCACGTGAACAACTACAGACTCTTTTCGCCATGGAAGGAAATCACGCAAAGCACACGGAACGATAATAATAAGAGGAAGGAGGAATACAAGATGAAGATTCTCATCGTAGACGATGAAGAAAAAATGAGACATTTGATTCGTTTGTTTCTTGAAAGTGACGGCTACTTTTGCATCGAGGCGAGCGATGCCCGTTCCGCACTCGACAAAATCGAAGAGCGACCGGATCTCGTCCTTTTAGATATTATGATGCCGGAAGTGGACGGCATCTCACTTTGTCGTCAGTTAAAGACGATGGATCCGGCATTACCTGTCGTCTTGTTGACGGCACGTTCAGACAACGAGACCACCATTCAAGGGCTAGATGCCGGAGCGGATGACTACGTCACCAAACCGTTCGATGGAAATGTGTTGCTCGCTCGAATTCGAGCCGTCCTGCGAAGAAGTCGGGTCGTTAACCTACAATACGGTCCACTCCGTTACGATGAAGAGAGTGGGCGCATCTTATATGAAGAACAGGAAATCATTCTGACGCCAAAAGCAACAGCCATCTTGAAGCTATTTCTTCAGCACCCGAATCGTTTGTTCAATCGCTTAGATTTGTATGATCTCGTCTGGCCGTACTCTGCCGAATCTGACCCCCGTACAGTCGATGCACACATACGCATGATTCGAGAAAAGTTAGGGGACGCAGGCTTTCCAATCGATGATTATTTGAAGACGGTATGGGGACGTGGGTATCGATGGACCGAGGAGCGTTCCGGATGAGACGCAGTCGTAATAGCTTACCGTTCCGAATCAGCCTCGTCTTCCTGTTGTCTACGTTGTTGATAGAAGGAGTCTTATTCTTGCTCCTTTACCACACACTACTTGGGGAACGCGTGACAGAAGAAGTCCATCGATTAGAATCACGGGCTGAGAGTCATGCGAATGTATTGGCGATGAACTTTTCCGAAGAGACAATCGGTCATGTGGCTACCATGGAAAGTGAGACGGACACAAAAGTTGCCATCACTGACCCAGCACATGATCTTCTTCAAACGTCCCGTTCTTTTCCACAGGTACTGGTCGATACCGTCGAAACGAAACGACGTGCAGGTCCATTCGATGATACGACTGTTCTAGAGGACGACTGGGAAAACGAGCCGTATTTAAGCGTTCGTACGCCGATCACGGATGATCTCGATACACGGTATGGGTACGTCTACATGTTTTTACCGACTGAGATCATTCATGGAATCAGTCATCGCCTTCAGTTGCGATTTCTGTATATCACGACCATCGCACTGGTGACGACCGTGCTGACCTTCATCCTGCTGAGCCGCCTCATTTCGAAACCAATTCAGTCACTGAAACAAGCGACCGAGAACGTACTGACGAATCCCGATAACCTACAGCTACCAACGAATCGCGTTGACGAAATCGGTGAGTTGGCTCGCTCCATCGAGGCCATGTCCGTGGAGTTGGCTCGCTTACGTCGCGAACGACATCAATTTTTGTCCGATCTCTCACATGAAATCAAGACCCCTCTCACTTATTTGAGGGGATATGCCGAGATTGCTTCGAAAGAAAGCACACCCGAACCGCTACGCAATCAATCCATCCAGACAATTTTAGATGAGAGTCGTTCGCTCACAGAACTGGTGGAAAATGCGTTTCAATTGGCTCAACTCGACGAAAACACGTTCTTGTTACATCGAGAAGAAGTTTCTGTCACGACGTTTTGTGAGGATTTACGACGAATGCTCGATACGATGTTCCGAATGACGACGATTCGGTTCGCTGCTTCTCCGAACATAGAACAAGTAGACATCACGCTCACATTGGATCGACATCGCATGCTTCAGGTCTTCCGGTCCATTGCCCACAACGCGATTCAGCATAGTGAGGCGACACATGTTTCACTTCATTCTAATACTTCAGACGCTTATCTCGTCTTGACCATCACTGACGACGGAAAGGGAATTCCTGAAGAAGATCTCCCACACATTTTCGACCGTCTGTACCGTGTTGAAAAATCACGATCTCGTCAAACTGGTGGAAGCGGACTCGGACTCGCCATCGCCAAGCAAATCGTCACACGGCATGGTGGGACGTTGACGGTATCTTCGGATACAACAGGTACCTCGTTCACCGTCGCCCTACCACTCAGCAAAAAGACGCCTCTCCAGTAATGGAAAGGCGTCTTTCGTCAGTCGAGTTCACCTGCATCAAGTTGTGTCTGCCACTTCTCGTCTATGAGCTCATATACGCTATTGTCAGATGTGACGAGCAGCATGCGCTCCTCTTTGATCGCCAATTTAATCGGCACAGCATCCGCTTGAAACTCTGGAAGATCGAACGTCTCTGTAGACTCATCGTCTAGATTGAAACGAACCCCTTCGAAAGAACCATCTGTCTGTCGTACGTATGCCAACTGCCCCTCATCCGCTCCGACCGTAATCACCTGTTCTGATTCAACGAGTGGCTCGAACGAATCTCCAAAGTCCTTCGAAACGAGGATACCGGACGGTCCGTATAAGAAGACCCGCTCCGCTTCCGTCGCGTCGGCGACAATCCCTGCCACCTGCTCACCCTCTACCCCAGATCCTCGCATCGACTCGAACGATCTTCCGCCATCGTCCGAACGATAGAATCCAGGTTCTAGCTCTGACGTCGCTTCCTCAAGGTAGACGTACAACATTTCCGTCGCATAACCCGCACTCATGTAATGAAAGTCTGCCTCTCCCTCCAGTGCCCGTACGTCTAATGTCATGCCATGGTCTTTCCCGTATAACACACCGAGTGGATTTTGGAAGTCGGTACGTCGGTCGGGATGACCACTTGCATAAAATCCATCCTCGACGAGTTCGAATCCCATATAGTCATGACGATTCGTCGGAAGTGTATACCAGCCATCTTCACGATATTCCATCAATCCGGCATGCGTTGCAATGACCGGACGGTTATCGTCTTGCCAAAATCCAGCCCCGTGAATATGAGAAACCGTTTCATCGGATCTCACACGCTGCCACTCGTCTTTTGTAGTTGTCGTCACGTTCTCGGATTGACTCGTGTCCGACGGTGCTTCTTCCGTTCCACAAGCCGTTAAAAGCAGTGGAGTCAGGAATAGTGATAGTATCAACATTCGTTTCATCTTGATCCCTCCATCTCTAGCATCCCGTCTAGCATACGTGCCAAAGATGAAAAAATTGTTAAATCTTCAGAAGTCGGGCGTTGATTGCGACAATAACTGTGCTTAAACTCATCAAGACGGCACCGATGGCTGGGGACAAGATGATACCAATCGGGGCGAGTACCCCTGCTGCAAGCGGGATAGCGACGATATTATACCCTGCGGCCCACCATAAGTTTTGAATCATCTTTTGATATGTGTTCTGTGAAAGTTCTAAAATCGATAGCACATCTTTCGGATTACTGCGGACAAGAACGATGTCAGCCGTCTCAACAGCAACGTCTGTCCCGCTACCGATTGCAATACCGACATCCGCTTGTGCTAAGGCAGGTGCGTCATTGATTCCATCCCCGACCATCGCTACTTTACTGCCATCTTTTTGGACGTCTTTTACTTGGTTCGCCTTGTCGTCCGGTAATACTTCGGCATACACGTCATTGATGCCGAGCTGACGCGCCACCCAATGTGCGACCTTCTCGTTGTCACCCGTCAACATGATGGAACGGATACCTTTTTCACGAAGTGCCTCGACAGTCTCCTTCGCTTCTTCCCGTACTAAATCGGCCATCGCGATCATCCCGACCCATTCCCCGTCCTTCAAAACAAAGACGACGGTCTTTCCTTCTCCCGAGAGTCGTACAAACGTCTCCTCATCTATTTGAATGTGTTGAGCGCGGATATATCGCGGACTGACAACTTGAACATGCGCACCGTCAACCGTTCCTTCCAATCCAACACCTGTCATCGAACCAAAGTCGTCGACAGCCGCCAGTTTCAATTCCCGTCTCTCGGCTTCTCTTAAAATCCCTTGCGCGAGAGGATGTTGCGACTCACGCTCAACTGCTCCTGCGAGTTGCAACACGTCTTCTTCTGTATAAGACGAGCTCGCCTGTATGTCCGTGACTCCGAAATTTCCTTCCGTCAGCGTACCGGTCTTATCGAAAATGACGGCATCGAGGCGACGCGCCTCTTCAAATTGAGTCCGATTGCGGATGAGAAGACCTTGTTTCGCCGATAATGCTGTCGAAACAGCGACAACAAGAGGTGTCGCCAGTCCAAGTGCATGGGGACATGAGATGACCATGACCGTTACCATCCGTTCAACCGCCGTCCCGACCGAATATCCGAGCATGAACCAAACCGTGAACGTGATGACTCCAGCGGCAATTGCGATATAGAACAAATATTTTGCCGCCCGATTCGCCAAATTTTGAGCCCGTGACTTCGATTTTTGTGCCTCACTCACCAATTCAATCACTTTTGACAAGTACGTTCTTTCTCCCGTACCAATCGTTTCAATCGTCAAGCTCCCTTCTTGGTTGATCGAACCCGCAATGACATCTTCACCTTCTGTTTTTTCGACCGGTACCGATTCGCCGGTCAACATCGACTCGTCGATGGTCGTTCGTCCTTTGATGATTTTCCCGTCCACGGGTACCTGCTCCCCCGGTTTGACGAGGATTCGGTCTCCTTCCTTCAGTTCAGAGATGGGAACGTCTTCCGTTTCTTCCCCATTGATGCGATGCGCCTCGTTCGGGAGCAGTTGTACGAGTTGTTCTAACGCATTTGATGCCCCCATGACCGAACGCATCTCAATCCAGTGACCGAGTAGCATGATCACAATCAGTGAAGCGAGTTCCCAAAAGAAGTCATGCCCACTTCCGTATCCAAAGACGACAGCTGCGCTATAAAAGTAAGCGACGCTAATCGCCAAGCCAATGAGCATCATCATGCCCGGGCTACGCTCTCGTAGCTCTTCCACACTTCCTTTTAAGAATGGCCATCCGCCGTATACATATACAATCGTCGCCAATACAAATAAGATTGTCTTTTCAAGCGGAAAATCGAGTTCAAACCGCAGCCATTCTTGAATCATGTCCGATAACAATAAAATCGGAATCATCAGTCCGAGCGATATGAAGAAACGTCGTTTGAAATCATCAATCATATGCTCGTGTCCGTGCCCGCCATGATGAGACTCGTGACTCTCCTCATGATGTTCATGATGTTGATCGTGCGTATGTTCCATCATTCATCCTCTCCTTTACACGGTTTTTATACCCCTATGCGGTATGAGATTAAACAGATTTGGACTTTCATGTTTCTTTCACAATTAGGTGGTACAACAAAGTGAGGACTGAACAATGAAGGAGTGTTATAGCATGAAATCGAAAGGAATATGGTTTCTGTTGACGGGGATTTTAATTGGAGGCATCCTCGTTTTACTAATCGTCCTTTTCAACGGGACATGGAACCATAACAACAATATGGACCAAGATCATATGATGGGAAACGATTCGGCAACGGGTCAGATGGATGATCACATGATGGGTGATAATGGAATGGGTGGCAATAACGGACCGATGGGACACGGAGCGATGCAAGAGCTCCAAGCAACGGATGAACCGACACAGCCGCTTCCGATTCCGACTGCCTTACAGCCAAATCGTGTCACGGGAGACACGGTCTACTATACGGTGGAAGCAACTAAAGGCACGTCACAATTTTTCAAAGACGGCAAGAAATCGGAAACGTTCGGCTATAATGGAGACTTACTCGGACCAATGATCGAGTTACCGAAAGGAAAAACAGTCGTAATCGATACCATCAATCGATTGGATGAACCGACAACGTTCCACTGGCACGGACTCGTCATCCCTGCCGACATGGACGGGGGACCTCATCAGACCGTCGCACCAGGTGAACAGGCACAAGTTCGACTCGACATCGATCAAGAACCTAGTACACTGTGGTTCCACCCCCATCCGATGGGATTGACAGCCGAACAAGTTTATAAAGGGCTCGCCGGTCTTCTTTATGTGACCGACGATGCACAGAATGGTCTCCCGAATGAATATGGAGTCGACGACATCCCGCTCATCGTACAAGATCGACTCTTCACGCCGAACGGTGAGTTGGATTATGATGCCCATATGAACGTTGATGGAACGACGGGGGATACCATTCTTGCGAATGGAGCCATCAACACGACGTTCGACGTTCAAACCGAGACGTTACGAGTGCGACTAGTCAACGGTTCGAATGCGCGTGATTTTGATTTTACGTTATCTAACGAGGCCGAGATGACGCAGATCGCGACAGACGGAGGGCCGTTAGAACGCCCGATTCCCTTAGAGACCCTCACGTTGACACCAGGTGAACGGGCCGAGGTACTGATTGATTTTTCACAAGTTGAAGATGTCGCCGCCTTAAAAGCGGACGGGGTGACATTCACCACGTTTCGTGTCGGTGAACTTGACAAGGCGTCCATTAAGATTCCGGTGACCGAAACGATGGAGCGCTCGACAGATGAGACGGCAGATCGACGGCTCACCCTTTTTGGAATGGGTAACATGGTTTCAATCAACGGAAAGACCTATGATCCGGAGCGTATCGACATCGAAGCGAAACGCGGAGACACTGAGGTATGGGAAATTGAAAATAAACCAGATATGATGGGTGGGATGACACACCCCTTCCACATCCATGGCGTCCAGTTCCGAGTCATTAGTCGAGACGGCAACCCACCATCCGATCAGGAAAAAGGGTGGAAAGATACAGTAGCCGTCGCTCCAGATGAACGAGTAAAGATTGAAATCACCTTCACGAAAACCGGCACATTTATGTATCATTGCCACATCCTTGAGCATGAAGAAAACGGGATGATGGGACAAGTAAACGTGACTGAATGACCGACACCTCTCTGTTCTATCAGCGGAGAGGTGTTTTGTATCCGTCCCGATTTCGATACGTTTCTGCTAGGACTATTGCCTGTATAGGGATTCCTTCTCAAATGTCGTATACTAGTTGTGAATGCATGTACAAATGTTCGCGAGGAGGTAGGTCCATGCGCCGATTCTATAAGGTTAGGCAGAAACGCTCCGCTCGTCAAAAACAGCAACGCCATACGTTCTCCATCGCTTCCATCGTGGAAGAAGTACAGGATGCGATGTGTTATATCGATTTCTCAAGATGCCGTCTGTATTCGAATGATTCTCTTCGTCAATGGTATCCTTCTATGACAACACAATCTTTTGACACATTGGAAACATTGACTCGTTATGTATATACCATGTTGGAACGGCACGGGGCGGATTCTGCACAAGTCATGCACCTCATCCAGGAATTGCTCGAATGTGCGACCGAAACGGATCCAAGGATGACTTCACGTCGTCTGCGTTCTAATGACAAGACGCTACATTTGATTTTCAACTTCACGCGGACACCACGTGGCGTTTTCATCATGTGGCGCGACCAAACGGAAGCCGTCCGCTTTGAAGAACGTAAAGACAGTTTCCTTGCCGAACTGTCTCATGATTTCCGCACGCCATTGACTGCCATCCATGGATATACGGAGCTACTCATGACACGCCATCAAGGTTCGGAAAAATCGTATCAGATGCTAACACAAGTCAAACAAGAATCGGAACGGCTGGAGCGGCTCGTCGATAACTTCCTCGATTATCAAAAAGAACGATACACGGCTGATCAACTGACCGTGACGACGTTCGCACTCCGTCCTCTTTTGGAGGATGTCATGTCGAGCTATCAGACGACCTCCTCGCTTCATACGGTGACGTTTGAAACGAATGATGTCTTGATTCAAGCAGATGAAGAAAAGTTACGGCAATTGCTCCATAACCTCATTGGTAACGCCATCAAGTACTCTCCTGATGGCGGGACGGTCCATACGAGCGTATTTGAAAGTGCTGGCACGGTAACTTTATCTGTATCCGATACCGGGATTGGGATTCCAGAAGAAGCACTTCCCTACGTATTTGATGAATATTACCGTGTCGAATCCGCCGCCCACCAAGCCATAAAAGGAACAGGTCTCGGTCTACGAATCTGCAAACGAATTGCCGAAGCCCACGGTTGGGTAATTCATGCGGACTCGGTATACGGAGAAGGCACCACCTTTACAATCGAGCTTCATACCAGACAGAGCTGTCCATTGCTGCCATCCCCTAAACATTCGGTTTCGTTCGACTGATTTAACTAAATCAGGCGAGAATTTTCCCTCCTCTAAGCGTCTCGGGGCGTAGCCCAGCGTAGGTGGGAGATGAATCGCCCGGTCCAAAACTCTTCTCCCCCTGTGACAGATGTGACGAACAAAAGTTCGTGATTCCGTCAGATTCTCCCTTCCTTCCATGGGTATTGGATGAGGAGGACACATCATGATCTTCTGAAGGGAGGATGGACGGACATGCTGAAAGGCTATAAATATAGGCTCCACCCAACGCCGGCACAGGCCGAGTTCCTCATCAAGACGATCGGCTGCGCCCGGTTCATCTACAACAAGCTGCTCGAGGACCGCATCGCCATCCGCGAGGAGGCGAAAGCGGGGAGTGGAACGAGACGGAAACCGGCGACACCCGCCTCCTACAAGCCCCTGTTCCCGTTCCTCGCCGAGGTGGACAGTCTCGCGCTCGCGAACGCGAAGCTGAATCTCGACACCGCGTTCGCGAAGTTCTTCGCCGGGACGGGCGGCTTCCCGGCCTTCAAATCGAGACGGCGGTCGCGCGCCTCCTACACGACGAACAACCAGCACGGCACGATCCGCATCGAGGACGGCAAGGTGAGACTTCCTAAAATCGGCTTCGTGAAGTTCGAACAACATCGCTCGTTTGAGGGCGTCATCCGGTCGGCGACGGTGTCGATGACCAAGACGGGCAAGTTCTTCATCTCCCTCCTCGTCAAACAGGACGATGCACCATGGATCCCAGCCGAGAACAAGGTCGGGATCGATCTCGGTTTGGAGCACTTCGCCGTCATGACGAACGATGCGATGGTCTCGGAGAAAATCGAAAACCCACGTCTCCTTCGTAAGTCCGAGGCGAAGGTCAAGAAGGCGCAACGGGCGCTGTCGCGAAAGAAGATCGGAAGCAAGAATCGTGAAAAAGCCAAATTACTTTTGGCCAAGAAACACGAAAAGATCGCCAACCAACGCAAGGACTTCCTTCACAAACTGTCGAGACGGATCGTTGACGAGAACCAAGTCATCGTCGTGGAGACATTGAAGTCGGAGGACATGATGCAAAACCATAAGCTCGCCAAATCGATTGCAGATGTCAGTTGGTACGAGTTCGTCCGGCAACTCGAATACAAATCAAACTTCTACGGACGGACGCTCATCAAGGCGGATCAATGGTTCGCATCCACTCAAATCTGTTCCACTTGCGGTGTAAAAGGCGAGAAGAAGGCGATGGATGTCCGTGAATGGACGTGTGCCTGTGGCGCGCATCATGACCGTGACATCAACGCGAGCATCAACCTGTTGATGTTGGCAAACTAAAACGAATTCCTTCAGGGTGGGAACCACCCGACGAGCTTGGTAAACAATCGTGGCTAATAAAAGTACGGTCTTCCCAAGAAGCTCCCACTTCAATTTGTGAAGCAAATAAGTGGTGAGTAGTTCACTCGGTCGAACGTTTTTGTCTTACCTCAATTTGAGAATGAAGTGTCTACCTTTTGGGAATAAAGAAGCGTCGAAGAGAGGAGGAAATGAAGATGAAACAACGTGGCTACTTATCGATTCCCGTCGCCGTTGTATTCGCCGTCGTTTTCGGGCTCACCCTCGATAATTGGTGGCTCGGCATTGGAATTGGCATCGCTATGTTTTTTGCGTTTCGAGGAACAAAGAAGAAAGCGTGAAAAGATAATGAACATTTACACACCTTCAGATTGACAATTATTTGAAGACTGCTACCGTTAATGTATAGTCTATCGAAAAGGTCGTGAAGGAATGACGCTCACCGTCTTGTTGCTCAATGCTTGTGTCGCATTCACCGGATTTTATATCATCTCGAAGATTTATCATTCTTCGCTTTTTAATTCGTACCGTCTTCGTAGTTCTGTGATTGGAATACTCGCCGGTGCACTCGGTCTGTTTTTGATGTATAACGCCGTAGAAGCTAACGATATGGTCCGTGTGGATTTACGTCACTTACCGCTCGTGTTGCTTGCTTTTTATGGTGCTCGTTTTCCTTTATTCATTGCGACACTTGTCATCGCCAGTACACGATTTTTGTTCGGAATGACCGAGCAGGCCGTGATTGCGTTTATCGCGACGTTCATCGTCAGCATCGGGATGCTCTGGATTCATCGGCTGCTTCGGGAGCGACTCTTCTTACAGAGTATCTTTTTGAACGTATGGGCGCTCTTCATTATTTCGATTGCCGTCTATATCAATATGGGTTGGAGCACAGCCTATGTATCCCTCGTCTTGTCCATTTGGATGATTGGCATGCTCGTCGGTCTACTCTCGAGTATCCTCACCATCGATTTAGAACAGACGACCCGCCGTGCCATCGAGTACAAACAGTCGTCTGAACGAGACCATTTGACCGGTCTATACAATCGACGTGTGTGGGATCGATATACGGCTTCCATCGGGCAAGAGAATCGGACGTACAATGTACTCGCGCTCGATATCGATCATTTTAAACATGTGAACGATACATATGGTCACGGAAACGGTGATCTCGTCTTACAACAGTTCGCCAACATCTTAAAAGTCGAGACGCGTGCCCATGACACTGTCGCACGAATCGGTGGCGAAGAATTCGTCATCTTGATGTACGATTTGACGCCAGAGAAGGTAGACAAAGTGGCCAACCGGATACGAGAACGGATTGCTGCTGAACTATTCCACTTGAACGATTTTCCACCGATTCAAATCACGACGTCTGTCGGGGTCGCACACGGAACCTCGCTTCCCATCAAGCGGATGGTCGATCTTGCGGATTCGGCGCTCTATCAAGCAAAACATGAAGGGCGCAATCAAGTTGTTGTCTCGACCTATGACACACCACAACCGATCATGACATGAACAAACCCCGCCTCAAGTGAAAGCGGGGTTTGTTGTACTCATTTTGTAAACCGTTCAACCTCATCTGTCATGATGGCCGAAACCGCTATCAGGGGCAGGTCCTTCACATCGTTAATCGTGTAGAGCCGTGTCTCGAGCGTCGTCTGTTGTATCTGATCCCATGCTTTCGAACCGATAAATGCAGGCTGGGCGTGAATCGCCTCTGCCCGAATCATTTCAGCGAACGAGACAGTATCCGACTCACCCGTGAGTGTTAATACCGCAAGCCGGGCGACAGGTGCCACATCCCGCATGAGGACGAGTGTTTCACGATTGAACGAGGAGAATACGACACGGTCACCGAGTTCAAACTCGTCAACAGCAAACCAAGCGAGACGTTCGATCCCTGGATACGCATATTGATCCGTCTTCAATTCAATATTCAGGGTGACGTTGCTTCGTTCAATCAGTCCGAGCACCTCTTCTAACGTTGGGATGCGTTCATAGCCGTCGATCTTCAACTGGCGCAACTCCTGAAGCGTCATGTCTTTCACCCATCCCGTTCCATTTGTCGTCCGGTCGACGGTTTCGTCATGAATGACGACGAGACGCCCGTCCTTCGATAGCTGTACGTCCAGCTCGATTCCGTCCACATAGGGAAGAGCTGCCTCGAACGCGGACAATGTATTTTCCGGGTAATTGGCGCTATAGCCGCGATGTGCGTAAATCAACATGTCACTGCCCCAAGGTGGAAGTCGTCTCATCGGCCGCACGCTTCAATGCTTCTTCGACCGACACCCCTTGATACAAACTTTCCATCGCGTTGACGACACTTTGACGTGATTGCGGGAACGTCGAGATGAGCGCTCCTTGTGTCGCCGGTGATGGTTTCGTCTCACTGAGTTGGTCGACCGTCACTTTCAGTTGTGGATATTTCGCCCACATTTCGTTTACGATCGGTTCATTGTATGCTTCCGGATTGATGGCGAAGTAGCCTGTGTCAACATGCCACTGTGCTTGCGCTTCCGTTGAAGCGACATACTTCATGAACTCCCATGCGCCTTCTTTCGTCTCTTCGGCAATGCCATCACCCATCCAGAGCGATGCCCCGCCGATGACGACGCCTTGACGCTCCGCTTCATTCGGTACCGGTAAGTACGATGCGCCGATTTCAAAGTCCGCGTTGTCTGCTACCGTACGGATTCCTGCTGACGAATCAAGGTACATGGCAACTTTTCCAGATTGGAATGCCGCGCGCATGTCGTCCCAGTTTTGACCGACGTTTAGGAATGTCTTCTCATCGTACATCTCTTTGATGAGATTGAACGCGTTCTGTCCTTCTTCGCCATCAAACACGGCTTTCGTCGGGTCTCCGCTTCGTCCATTGTCATTGTCGACATACAGTCCACCTTGTGCGGCCAAGAGCTGTTCAAAGAACCAACCGTAGTTGAGCATCGTGAAGCCGGTCTGACCGTCCGTTGTCAACTTCTTCGCCGCCTCTTTCAACTCGTCATATGTGCGTGGTGCTTTCTCTGGATCGAGCCCTGCTTTTTCAAACGCCTCTTTGTTATAGATGAGGATCGGTGTCGAGGAGTTGAACGGCATCGAGTATTGCTTCCCATCGACCTGATAATAACTCAAGATGTTCTCTTCCCATACGCTCGTGTCAAAATCCTCTTTGTCGATGAACTCTTGAACTGGTGTGATTTTGTTCGAATCGATCATGTATTTCGTCCCGACCTCGAACGTCTGCATGATGGCTGGCGCGTCTTCCGAACCGGCGACCGCATTGAATTTCGTCAACGCTTCCTCATATGTTCCTTGGAAGACCGGTTTGACTTCATAGTCGTCTTGCGAAGCGTTGAACGCATCGACTTGACTGTTTAAAGCCGTCTCCAAGTCCCCACTCATCGCATGCCAAAAGACGACCTCTGTCTTTCCGTCTTCTGTCGTCGCCGCGACTGGTGCCGCTTCTTCACTGCCACATGCCCCGAGTAATAACACCGAACTTGCCAACCCTGCGAATAATCCTAACTTTTTCATTTGTCATATCCCCCTATTATTTGATAGCGCCTTGCGTCAATCCTTCTTGCAAGTGCTTTTGTCCTGCGAACAACAATACAAGTGTCGGAATGATAATCAAGATGACTGCTGCCATGACGACGCCCCAATCCGAGGCGACTTCGTTCGACTGCATCTGTTTGATGCCGATTTGGACCGTCCGCGCCTGTTCCGTGTTCGTGACGAGAAGTGGCCATAAGTACATATTCCAAGTCGTCAAAAAGCTGTACACCGACAATGTGACGAGCGGTGTCTTCGATACCGGCAAGACGACGTTCCAAAAGAATCGGAAGCGACTGATCCCGGCAATTTGGGACGCCTCGTACATTTCATACGGAATCGTTTTGAACTGTTGCCGAAGTAAGAACGTCCCGAACGCAAGTGCGAAGAACGGCACAGACAGTCCCCAGACGCTATTCAGCCAGCCGAGCGACTGGATCGTCAAAAAGTTCGGTACCATCGTCGCTTCCCATGGCACCATCATCGTCGCCAGGAAAAGCATGAAGATGAGCCCTTTTCCTTTAAAGTCGATAAAGACGAATGCGAATGCCGCGAGACTCGACAAGACGACCTGTCCGACCATCACGAGAACCGCGACGACCAAACTGTTGAGCAAATACGTCATCATCGGGATACGCTCGAACGCGGCTACATAGTTTTCCAATGAAGGTTCACGTGGGAGGAGATGTCCCTGAAGCACTTCCTTCCCGTCCATCAGACTGATCGAAAACGCATAGGCGATTGGAAACAGCATGACGACGGCACTCAGGGTGAGTAAGACATAGGCACCTATATTCCGTAATCTCATTGGTAATGCACCTTCCTTTCGACCAGTTTGAACTGGAGCCACGTCAACAGAAGGACGGCGATGAATAATAGCACGGCCTGGGCACTGGCACTGCCGACGTTATAATTGATAAACGCATCTTTGTAGATGGCATAGACGATGACATTCGTCGCATTCGTCGGTCCACCTTTCGTCAATAAATCAATCTGTCCGAACGTCTGGAAGGCGTTGATCAGCGAGATGATCCCGACGAAGAAAAGTGTCGGCGACAACATCGGGATGGTGATCGCCCGAAGCTGTGTCCAATAACTCGTTCCGGCAATGTCCGCACTCTCATATAACGTCCGATCGATGTTTTGCAGACCGCCAAGTAGAATCAAGAACGTAAAGCCGATGTTCATCCAAACGGTCGCAAGTGACACGGAAAGGAGCGCATATTGTGGATCGAGGAGCCACTGTACGCCACTCGCACCAATTGCCTCGAGGAACCGGTTGAAAATACCGATTGACGGATTGTACATGAACATCCAAATGACCGATGACGCCGCGACGCTCATCCCCATCGTCGCCGAGAACGCTGTTCGAAAGATGCCAATGCCCTTCAGTTTCTCATTGGCGAGGAGTGCGAGACCGAGCGCAATGAGAATCGTGAGCGGGACCGTCAAAAGGACGAATCCGACTGTCGCCTGAATGCTTTGCCAAAATGCGGCACTCGTGAACAGCGTGCTGTAATGACCGACTCCGACAAATTCGAGTGGTGTCCCCTGTGTGTCGGTCCGGAAAAAGCTTAAATAGATCGTTCGCAACAGCGGATAGACGAGAAAGACACCGAACAAGATGATAGACGGAGACAAGTACAACAGACCGCTCGCCGCGTCAGATAGCCGTGTCCGGGCTTTCTCTCTCGGTAAGGCGACCGTCATTGGAACACCTCCAACGCCTCAAATAGTTTCGGTTGTCGTGGCTCGATGCGCTGTCCGTTCGTATTAAATAGCGACATCTGTTTCGAATCCACATAACACGCTACCTTTTCGCCGACCGTGAGCGGCCATTGTCCCGGCCATTTTGCCAACCATTCGTTCCCTCCGACGTCAAAGGCGAGAATCGTCTCGGTCCCGAGCACTTCAATATTTTTCAGTTCTGCGTAAAATGTCACATCTTTGTCCGCTGGCTTGATTTGCTCAGGACGGACACCGAGTGTCGCCTGTGATACTTCCGTCAAGGCATTTGGGTGGAAGATGCGACCGTCCGATGCCATCCAGCCTTTTTCTTGTCGCGTGATCTCAACTAGGTTCATTGGAGGTGACCCGATAAAGGAAGCGACGAACGTATTCGCCGGTTTGTTATATAAGTCGAGCGGCTTTCCGACTTGTTGCACTTCCCCCTCATTGAGGAGCATGATGCGGTCCGCCATCGTCATCGCCTCGACTTGGTCGTGAGTGACATAAATCATCGTCAATCCGAGTTTTCGCTGTAACTGGCGAATCTCTGAACGCATCTTTGCCCGTAGCTTCGCATCTAAGTTCGAGAGCGGCTCATCCATCAGGCAAATCGGTGCCTCGGTCACGATGGCACGTGCCAAGGCGACACGCTGTCGCTGACCTCCAGATAGCTCACGCGGTTTCCGTTTCAGGTAATCGGTGAGCCCGAGTGTTTCCGCTGCCTGTAGGCAACGCTCCCGCTGTTCAAGCTTCGTCAGTCCTTTCGTATGTAGACCGAACGTGATATTTTTCTCCACCGTCATATGTGGGTAAAGGGCGTAGTTTTGGAACACCATCGACAAGTGACGCTCACTCGGCTTCATCCCGTTCGCCGCCACACCGTCGATGCGAAGCGTTCCGCTTGTGATGGATTCGAGCCCGGCTATCATCCGAAGCATCGTACTCTTCCCGCAGCCGGACGGACCGACGAGTGCGAAGAACTCTCCTGCTTCAATCGTCACGTCAATCCCTCGAATGACTTCCGTCTCCCCGAATGATTTTGTCAGTTGTTGTAGTTGAATCGATTTCATGCTAATTCCTCCTTCTGACTTTGTACGTTCCAAAGTCGTTCATCCCCGGTCGATACGGCGAATGCCCCATGATCGAGGGCGCGATGCACATCAATCGGTTGACGAATCATGCCACCCGTCACAATCGGAAAGGAGACTTCCTGGGAAATCTTCTCGACCACGCTCGGAATCAGACCCGGCATAAGTTCAATCGCATCCGGTTGTTGCGCCTCTGCGAGCTTGAGTCCGCTCGTGACCGCGTCCGAGTCGACGAGAAAGAGTCGTTGTACCGTCAAGAGCCCCGCTCGCTTCGCATGCTGGAGCACAGATGCTTTCGTCGTGACAATCCCATCGGCACCGACACGTTTGGCAAGATAATCGATTCCGTCCCGGTCGAGGCTGATGCCATTGATTCGCTCAGCGTGGAGGAAGACCGTTCGATTCTCTCGCTTTAAGTGCGCCACATAGCGGTCGAGCGTACTGAGCGTTCCCATCATGAGAAACGTCGTCGTCACATCCGTCCGTAAAAACGTCTCGATTTGTTTTGGACTTTTGATGGAGGCAATCATCCGTTCTTGCCCAATCCGTTCAATCGCATCATTCACTTGAATCATCCTCTCTTCAAAAAAGGACCAACAGAAACGACACGTCATCAACGTACGGGCTTCTGTTGGTCTCTCAAAGGTTCTACCGGTAACTATTCACTTGGAGTGAGGGGGTCTCACAGCTCTTATCGTAACGAATGATTGTAAAGCTATGATAAAGGAATTGCTAAGTTTCATGAAGAGAACGTAAAAAAAACCGATTCACGGGGAATCGGTCAACGTCTTTTCGGCTTTCGCTAAGATGTCGGCTTTCACGTCATCATCCCGCCCTTGCCAATTGCGGACCATCATCTTCATCCGCTGGTTTTTCGAGAATCGTTCTTCGTGACGATCGATGAACCGCCAATAGAGGGCGTTGAACGGACAGGCGTCGTCTTCTGTTGTATGTTTTGGGTTGTATGGGCAATCCCGACAGTAGTCACTCATCCGGTCGATATATTTTCCGAAAGCGACATACGGTTTTGTGGCGAGCTTTCCACCGTCCGCATGAAGAGCCATCCCGAGTACGTTCGGTAAGACGACCCAGTCATAGGCATCGATATACATCTCGTTAAACCAGTCGCTCGTCTGCTTCGGATTGATTTCAAACAATGTCGCATAGTTTCCGAGCACCATCAGTCGCTGGATATGATGATTGTGGGCATGTGCGACAACCGGTTTCAAACTTTGATGCAGACAGTTCAACTCCGTCTTCGCATCCCAGAAGAAGGACGGTAAGTCGCGTTCATGCTTGAACGTGTTCACGTCTTCATAACCGGGCATGACAGAAAGATAGACGGCGCGCATGTACTCTCGCCAACCAAGGATTTGCCGGACGAATCCTTCAATCGACGATAGCGGTGCATCCGCCTGACATGCCGCATCAACGACTTCTCGCGGTGTCAGTAAACCGATATTGATGGCAGCCGACAACAGGCTGTGTGACATCTCGGGTTCATCCGTCATCATTGCATCTTGATACGGACCGAACGTTTCAAGTCGTTCTTCTACGAACTGTTTTAGCGCACGTCTCGCCTCGGCATGTGTGACCGGCCAATGGAACGAGGTCACCTCCCCCGGATGTTCCGAGAACGTCGACTCGACTTTTTCGATAACGTCTTTCGTGATCGAATCTGGACGGAAATGGATGGCAGATGGAAACGATAGTCCTTCGTTCGGCGGTTTTCGGTTATCCGCATCAAACGACCATTTCCCGCCACGTGGCTTCCCCTCTTCGAGCAAGACATCGAATCGCTTCCGCATGTGACGATAAAAACGATCCATCCGCCACGGCTCATTCCCGAGCGTCTCGGTCGCTTCCTCTTTTGATAAGTAGAAGAGCGGGACATCCGTATGTTCGATCAGTTTATGCTTCTTCCCAAATTGTTTCAGTTTTTTCGCCATCGGTTCGTCCGTGACGGCGGTGACATGAATTTCGTCCGGAGTGTACTGTTTCACATGATTGTCCCATGCCTCTTGGAACGAATCCGCCTCATGATAATCCACGGTGTATCCTTTATCGCGCAATTCTTCAGCAAAGTGTCGCATCGCAGAGAAGATGAGGACGAGCTTTTGTTTATGGTACGGACGCCACGTCGCGCGCGACGTCGCCTCAATCATGACGATGACATCATCTTCTTTCATATCCTTCAGCATCGCAAGTTCGTGCGAGAGTTGGTTGCCGAGTATCCAAAATGAACGCATGTTGTTGACTCCTTTGTCTCATCGGTGTGCTACAATCGAGCTACTTTCGAAGTGAGGTGATGATGTGTTACCACAAGTGCTACTGAAATGGATTGACAGTCAATACGAGAATCCAAGGGGTCCCGTCGGAAAGTATATCGGGGAAAAGATGGTACGCCAACACCGGGTCGAAGTCGAATGGACGATTGAACAGTTAGACATTCAACCCGGTACAACCGTTCTAGAGCTCGGGTGCGGGGCCGGCGATGCGATGGCAACCATCCTTCAACGACATCCTGACGTACATGTCATGGGTCTCGACCGATCTAAAACAATCATCGATTCAGCAAGACAGCGCAATCAGGCTTCGATTCATACAAAACGGGCCAACTTGATCCAAGGAGATTTGCATCAGCTCGAGGTGACGGACGCATCCATCGATCACGTGTTCAGCATTCACACACTATATTTCTGGAGAGATGTCACGACCGTTCTGTCTGAAATCGAACGCGTCTTGAAACCGAATGGCACCTTTGTCATCACCTACTGTGACGGGAAAGGTGATGTCGAATGGAACGACATCTCCGAGATGGTTCGGAATCAATTCATCCCCGCGGCGGTGAACCTCGGATTCAAGGACGTATCGGTACAACGTGGACCGGACTCCCGTGATTATCATACGGTCGCCGTTACGGGATGCAAACCGAGCTCTTAATCACTACCCGTTTTTCATTCGATCCTTTCACGTCAATCGGTTCGTTGGTGCTGAATGCGAAAACAGAAGGCTAAACCAATCGCAATCCATCGGTTTAGCCTTCTGACGTTATTTATAAAACTTGTACGTGTTCTTCCCGCTCGATTTAGATTGATACAGTGCAATGTCTGCCTCTTTCAATAATCGACCGAGGTCCGCCTGTTCGTCGGAATCATATTGAGCGATGCCGATGCTCGCTGATAACGGGAGATGGTCGTCCCATTCTTTCAATACATACAAGATCTGTTCAGCATACCCAATGACAGTCTTTTTGGATAACGCATGTGCGATTTTAATAAGGAATTCATCCCCACCTAAACGATACACTCTCGAATCAGGTATCGGCTCCATCAAACGTCTCAGACGAAGCGCCACTTCTTTCAAGACGAGGTCCCCTTCATCATGACCGAATGTGTCATTCACCCATTTGAACCCATCTAAATCAATTAAAAACAGTGCCCCACCTTGATTCGGATTCGTCTCAAAATAGTTAGACAAGTAATGTCGGTTATAAAGATCCGTCAATTCATCCCGTGAGGCACGACGTTCAAGTTCTAAATAGTAACTGAACATACGAACCACGCGCTTCAACAAGCGGACACTTTTTGAATCGTACTGGGCGCTTTTATGATTGGCGACACAGAGCGTACCGAAAATATCCCCGTTCTTCGTCAGAATCGGGATTCCCAAATACGACTTGATGTTCACTTCGCGTAGTAATGACTGAAGTCGCGTCGATTCAATCTGCGATTCGATGTCTTCATACATCAAAACTTCTCGTTGATTGAAATCGATTCGATTACATACCGTATCCTTCAAATCAAAGGACATGCCTTCTTCAAGTAGGATAGGAGAATCTTGTGAGGATAGTTTGAGTATATGTTGGGTGTCATTCTCAATTGACGTGAGATAGACTAGTTTATCTGGTACTATTTCTTTTGCTAACTCAATCAAGTCAATCGCTAGCTCATCGAAATTCCGATACATTTGAAACTCATATGAGTGCATATGGCACCTCCACGATAAAAATCATCCACACTCATTATATCGAACTCTTCAACCGTTTCCTTTACTTACATTGAACAACATAAAAAAATACCTCGGACGTCGGATTGGATTCCCTACGTCATGAGGCATTTCATATAATCAGACTCATCCTCGACTCTTCCGTGTCAACGTCAATCCACCAAATCCACTGATGACAGCGATGTAAAATCCTAAATCATAGAACCAGCCGGTATTGTTCACTTCATACACACGATACGTATCATTGAATAATCCTAAAATGAGTGAAATCGGTGCAATCCATCCGTGCCAAATACCCCAGAAAAAACCTGCCGGATCCGTCGTGTACGTCCCGTCACCCGGAACACAACCTCCGAGTAGTGTAACAAGTGTCAGCATGATGAGTATGATTCCAAATCGTTTCATCTTTCATCCCTCCTATAATGGGTATTCCCGTTTCTCCTAAAAAAGCACTGACAAACGTCAGCGCCAAAGTTGAACCGTATTCGCAAACTCGATATCTGTCGCCAATTCACCGTCAAGTGCATGAAGATCGAAATCATCCCCATCGAGCCATTTTTGGAAGTCGAAGATGACCGGGTCACGGTCTCCACCGAGCGCAAACCAGGTCTCGAGCGTTTCAGGGAAATAAGCAGCCGTATGAATCGTTCCCGCCCAACTCCTGTACAATTCTGAAAAGACGCCCTTGTCGGTGTCGTTCATGAGACGGAATGCGCTCTCCGCATCTTGAATCAAGTGTTGCACGACTTTGATTTCCATCATGCGACGAGTCGAATCATCAAGATGATAGCGATTCTCGTGTTGGAGTAGTTCAAAATGGTTCGTACAGATATTCGATTCCCGTACTTGGATGTCTCGAGGCGTCGCCTCGATTACACGTGTTTTCGATGATTTGTCATGGACGACGTATGTGAATGACCCGCGATGCGGAATCTCTTTTAATAAATCGACTGCTTCTTCCACCGTCGCACATGTTTCTAGAATGATTCGTCCAATCATTTGACAGACAAATCCGTCCCCGGGTCGACGACGATTGATGAAATTGTAGCCCATGGCAAGTCCTTTTTCATTCATTCCGTCCATACGTCCGGTGACACGAGAGACCGGTCCGATGACCGCATACCCGTCATCCGGTTGAAAGACGTTGTATCGACCATCATACGTCATCGGGTGATAATCGTAATTCCGAACGAGAAAGTTATCCCCCGTCAAAATCGAACAGCCGCTGATTGGATTGTTGACTCGAAAATGTCCGAAATGAAGTAACGTATCATTGAGCGACAGCTTCAGCTCATCTTGTAACCCAATCAACTCTTCCCAAATCTTTGGAGCAAATTCATCGAAGGCAGCCTTCGCCTCAGTGGCATCAATCTCAAATCGCGGAACGCGTAGTTTCCACTGATCTGTCCGATTTTCGAGCAATTGACTGCGCTTAATATATTTTCCTTGAAATCGTCCGAAGTCATAATGACTTCCCCGAAACTGTGTCAGTTCACTAGAGAATTGTTGCATGAAAAAACCTCCCTTGCGCCCATTATAGCGGACGCACGAGAGGTCTGTCTGAAGTGAGACTGTTTATAACTTGAACTGTTGACTCATTCGTTGCATGTCCTCTGCCGTGCTCGACAAATCTTTGACGAGACGATTCATCGTCTCACTCGTCGCCGACATCTGTTCCGTCGAAGCAGCCACTTCCTCATTTCCGGCCGTACTTTCTTCTGAAATCGAAGCAATTTCAGACAGTCCATGTTGAATGTGGTCCTGGTTCGTCTTCACTCGATCGAGTTGGCCACGCATCGAACTCGTCAACTGTTGCATGTGACGAACGCTCTGTTCGATTTCAGTGAACGCACGCTTCGTTGATTCAAGTGTCGCTTTCCCTTCCTCTGCAGCCGTCATGCTCTCTGTAAAGGTTTGACCGAGCGCAATCGAGTTTTGTTTGACGCTTCCGACGATTTCTGAAATTTCACTGACAGACTCAGCGACACTATCCGAAAGTTTCCGAATCTCCGAGGCGACGACGGCAAACCCTTTTCCGTGTTCACCGGCCCGAGCCGCTTCAATCGCTGCATTGAGTGCAAGCAAGTTTGTCTGTTGTGAGATTTGACGAATCATCGTGACCAGTTCCGTCACTTCGTCCGCTTGCTGTTCAAAGTCGCGGACTTGTCCTTGTGATGTTTTTACTTGCGCATGAATGTGAGTCATTTGATTGACGGCACTCTCCATGTAACGTAGACCATCCATCGTCACCCGACTGACGACTTCCGCCTGTTCGCTCACTTGGTCTCCGTCCGATGTCGTTTGCTCGACAAGTGTCGAAAATTCATTCATATGTCCGTAAAGACGCATCGTCAAGACACTTTGATTCTCAACACCGCTTGCGATTTCTTCCATCGTATAGGCAATTTGGCGAGAGGCATCATTTACTTCTTCTGAGATACCTGAAACGTTGCCACTCTCATCCCGGACCGTCTGTGCCGACGTTTGAATACCGGAAATCAAATCTTTTAACATGTATGTCATCTTATCCATCGATACCGTCAGACGTTTGATTTCGTCATTAGATTTTAACTTAATACCTTCAACCGCAGTCGTCGCTGTCGCCAAATCACCTTCAGCAATGGATGTGGCCACACGTTCTAGTGCTTGAAGTGGACGCAATTTCCAGCCAAGATAACGCCAGATGATGATTCCCGAAACGACAAGGAGCACGAGCAGGCCGATTAAGATTGGAACTAAACTCTCTTTTAAGACATCTCCTGTAATCGCGGAGACCTCAGTAGCAGCTTTATCAATTCCGAGTACCCCAACTACCTCGTTCCCTTGTTTAATCGGGACGAGCACAGTCACATACTTCCCGTACTCCGGATCATCGATGACATCGGTTGCGACGGTCTCACCTTGGAATGCGGACGTTTCGTCATACGTCATCGCTGTAATCGGAGAACCAATCTCCTCAGCATCCGCTTCACTCATTCCATCCACAATCATTCGAACTTCCTCGCCCTCTTTGGCGATCGTGTATACATACATCGCACCGATTTGCTGACGATATGCATCTAAGTATTCACGAAACTGCTCATACTGCTCATTTTTTGACGGATTCGCTACGAAGGATGCATAGGCATCGACATCCAAAGATTCACTAATCCGTTCACCATCTTCAATTAACGTCGCATGTAACGTACTGAGTACGGAATGCTTCGTACTGAAGTATTGCACTACTCCAAACAAAATGATGAGCAACGTGACGAAGACTAACATTGATGCTAAAATGCGCGTCTGTAACGACTCTGATTTCTGTTTCATCTCAAAATTCCTCCATTCTCTCTTTACTCTTTTTATCGGATAGAATAGATTTATCTCCACAAAAAAACAGGCGATTTTCGACAACATCGCCTGTTTTTTTATTCACCATTTGTCGAATTAATGACTTCGAGTGGTATCGTGACTTCCGATTCACCTTCTTCAACGAGATGGAAGAGCGGAAGTGTCTCTGATACGAACAGATCCGGGTCTACGTCCGTCTGATACTCATACGTCCGAATATCCTCTTCACGCTCTGCAATCAGTTCACCAAATGGAATCGCAACGCGTTCGCCTTCGACCTCATAACTCATGACCGTCGTCGGATCAAGACGACGATTTTCGAGCATTCGAATCGTGAAGAGCATCGTCGTGTTATTCGTTCGTTCAAGAGAAACAGCGATTGCATCGGACTGTCCTGCACGTTTATCAATCATCGTTTCATCCACATTTTGCTCGTAAACGACATTTTCCTCACTCGACTCTTCTGTCTGGAGTTGCTGACAACCCACAATCGTCATTAAGCCGACTAGTAAGACAATAACTAAAGCACGCATCCCATTTCTCCTTACTTCAAGGCGAAAGTGAGTTCTGCTTCACAAGCAACTTCTCCATCGACCGTGGCCACGGCACGTCCTTTACCAATCGGTCCACGAATTTTCATGATTTCTACCTCGAGGCGAAGTTGATCACCCGGGACGACTTGGCGTTTGAAACGGCAGTTGTCAATCCCTGCAAAAAAGGCGAGCTTGCCTCGATTCGATTCGTCTTTCAACATTGCAAAAGCACCGACTTGTGCGAGTGCTTCAACAATCAAGACACCTGGCATGACATTATAGTCTGGGAAATGCCCGTTAAAGAACTCTTCATTCGCCGTGACATTTTTTAATCCAACAGCACGCTTCTTTTCCTCGACTTCGATAATTCGATCAATTAACAGAAACGGGTATCTGTGTGGGATTACTTCTTTGATTTGCTCAATTGTATACATCCATCCACCGCCTTTAAGAGGTTAGCCAAAAATCGGTGATATGGCGCCAGGTCTCGATGTCAAATACATCTTTCCAATCGCCTCCGCCAATGACGCTATATCCGATGACCGCTCCGAGGGCGAGCATCGCGATTGCCAACACTAAAACAACGAGCACGCGCAGTAAAATCGGGAATCGACGATGATTCGATAATCGCGATTGCTTTGTCTGCTTCGTCTCTTGTTCTGGTGAACCTTTTTGTTCTTCCGAACTCGTCTGTTCATCGTTCGACACGTCCAACCATCCTTTCAGCTAAAATGATTATATCATATTAGTACCTGGTATTAAAATGCGTAAATTGCTACCTTTTTAGTGTACCCTATGCAGAAAAGTCGAACAAGCACCCTTCCCTGATAGAAGTCGAACGATTTATTTATTTATTTCTTCCTTTCAAATATGCTACGCTTAAATTATTCAATGTCAGGAGGTTTGTTTATGTGGAAAGAATTTAAAAAATTCGCGATGCGTGGGAATGTCATCGACTTGGCGATTGCTGTCGTACTTGGTGCAGCGTTCACTGCCATCGTGAACTCACTCGTCAATGATATCTTTATGCCGCTTCTCGGAATCATTATTGGAGGAATCGATTTTTCTGGCTTAAAAGCAAGTGTACTCGGAGTGGATGTGTTATATGGCAATTTTATTCAACAGATTGTGTCCTTCTTCTTGATCGCCATCGCCCTCTTCTTGGTTGTCAAAGTCATCAATCGTTTACAGCGTGAAAAAGAAGTGGAGGAAGCTGCTATTCCGACCCCAACGAAAGAAGAGCAACTGTTGACAGAGATTCGTGATCTGCTAAAAAATCGTTCTTTATGAATGCGAAGGCGCCCGACTACTGTCGTGGCGCCTTTTCAATGAGGTGACGCACGCGTTGGACCGCATTCGTCAATAGTGGAGCTGCTTCCCAAATCGCTTCTTCTAACGTCATGATCCGAGACACGATCGGAAAAATGGCGACGATGCCGGACTCCATATGCGATGTGTAATCGGACTGTCCGGTGAAGACGAGGGTCGGGACTCCATGCGTATTCGCAAGGCGTGCCAACCCATACGGTGCCTTTCCCTCAAAGCTTTGCGCGTCAAATTTACCCTCTCCTGTAATCAGCCAATCTGCTTTTTCTAACTGTTCTTCGAGCTTAGACCAACTGATTACTTCTTCGACGCCACTCACGTAGATTGCACCAAGCTGCAATAGCGCAAAGCCGATGCCGCCAGCCGCCCCTGCTCCAGGAAGTGCTCTTCTATCCACTTCAAAACAGTTCGCGTAGTGATCCAGGATCCGGTCATATCGCTTCACTACATCTGCCGCCAATCCTTTCTGGGGGCCGAACACATAGGCTGCTCCGCTTTCACCAATCAATGGGTTCTGTACATCGGAAGACATTCTCCATACGACCTCGCGCGCACGCGGATGAAGACCGGACCAATCAATTGATGCCACTTCTTCTACTCGATGGGGGATGGTCGATAACACAGCACCGTTCGCATCGAGAAAACGAACACCTAACGCCTCAAGCAATCCTTTTCCACCATCCATCGTCCCGCTCCCTCCGAGCCCGACGGTGATGATCCTCGCCCCACGCTCTAGCGCTTGAACGATCTGTTCACCGACTCCGACTGAACTGTAGCGCCACGGATTGACATGAGCGAGGAGTGTCAATCCTGCTGTTTCCGCCACTTCGATTACCGCGTGCCTCGTTGACGGCTCGAAACCAAAACGTGCAACGCGCTGTATTCCATCCAAGCACACGACATTTTCTTCTATAATGGTTCCTTCTGCATGTGTCGCAATCCAAGCATCCAAAAAACCTTCTCCTCCGTCAGAGATCGGTATGATGGTGACCTCATGCCCTTCAAGCGCACGAAGGACCGCTTGATTTGCTTCCATACTCGAAAGTGAGCCTTTGAATGAATCCATCGCGACTACAATCCGCATTGATGCTTCTCCCCCTTTGTCTATAAAAAAACCGCTTCTCGGCTCGAGAAGCGGTAGGCGTTATGGACGTAACGCCGTGACAAGCCCCATCATCTGATCGCTCATCGACATCGCCCGTGAGTTCATTTGATATGCTCGTTGTGTGATTGTCATATCAGTCATCTCTTTCGTCAAATCAACGTTCGATGACTCGAGTGTCCCTTCAATCAATAGATTTCCGAGTGGACGATCGACTTCGGTCTCCAAATCCGCTGCGAACACGTTATCTCCGAGCGGACGTAATTCCGACGTATTGCGGACTTCTACGATGTCGAGACGTCCGAATTCTTGTTCAACGCCATTCACACTCGCAACGACCACACCGTCTTGACGAATGCGCTGATTCGTCGCATCGTTCGGCATCGTGATTGGATTACCGTCATCTCCAAGAAGCGGATTCCCGTTCACATCAACGAGCGTCGTCTCGTCACCGACTGACAATTGCATGTTTCCACTTCGAGTCACCCCGACACCGTTCGGCGTGTCCACGACAAAAAATTGACGGCTCGCCTTTAAAAAGACGTCCAATCCACGATCTGTCGTACGTACTTGTCCGATATTGAACTGCTGTGTAATATCGGCGACATGTCCCCCGACTCCAATCCGAATCCCGTTCGGTGTGTCTCGACCGACTTCGAATTCAGGACGCGGTTGGTTGTTATACGCCTGCGACAATAGCGAAGCAAAATGCCCCTGTTGACGCTTAAAGCCGACCGTATCGACGTTTGCGATATTGTGACCTGTCACATCTAATTGACGCTGAAGTTGAGACAGAGAGTTGACCGAGTTATAAATGGACTGCATGGTGTTCCTCCTTAACGAATACGAGCGATTTCGATTGCTCGCTCGGCACTTTTATCATACGCTTGGACGACCTTTTGATTCGCCTCAAACTGACGATACGTCATCATCAAGTCTGCCATCGTCTGGTCGAGGTTGACGTTCGCTTCTTCAATAAATCCTTGTAGTACTTCGACCTGGGCCTGCGCCGGGGCATCACCCGTCACACGCCAGTCATTGCCGACTTGTTCAAGAGTCGTCAAGTCATCGATTTGGTAGGCACCAAGAGTCGCCACGTTTTGTCCAAGCGATGTGATGACACCATCTTTCCCTACTTGAAACTCGCTCGATGGCAGTTGGATTCGTTCCCCTTCATCAGAAAGGATATATCCGCCGTCCGCAGAACGAAGGAAGAGCGCCTCATCGATCGAGAAGCGTCCATTTGTCGTATACAACGTCTCGCCGCCTTGTTCGACCGCAAACATCGGGGCTCCCGCAAAATTAGTAGGTGCCTTTAAATACAGGTCGGTCGGGCTACCGGATTCTGTGATACTTCCAGCTGAGAAACGGGGCATTGTTTCTTGAAGATAGACGCCCATTGATAGGGTACCTACTTCTCCCTTCACGCGCGATTTCGCGTTATCCGGATTGCTGACTTGTGCAAGAAGCATCTCCGGAAACGAACGTACCACGCCATCAGACGCTTTGAAGCCTGGTGTTCTCACGTTACCAAGGTTGTTGCTCAAAATCTCTTGTTGGCGCTGCAGGGCATTCATCGCTCCCGCTGCTGTATATAATCCGCGTAGCATAATCGTCTTCCTTTCATCCTATAACATGATTCACTCTCTATATCGTACCAAACGAGCGTGACATTCACCGTTTTTTCAAAAAAGTTCATCCCATAAATTAGGATGAACTCTCTTCATTGACATGGTCGACCATCGGTAACTCAACAATCATCGTCGTTCCTTCTCCTAGTTGAGATTGAACAGAGATGGTACCACCGTGCAGTTGAACGATCTCTTTACAGATCGCTAAACCTAAGCCGGTTCCACCGATGCGTTTACTTTCTTCCGAGGCCGAACGATAAAATTTATCAAAGATTCGCGTCGCATCTTCTTCCGAAATACCTAATCCTTCGTCCGATATCCCGATTTGAATCGTGTCACCCTCACACGTGACATCAACCGTCACATTCCCACCGTTCGGTGAATATTTGATGGCATTGTTCAGGATGTTTGAGAAGACTTGACGTAATTGGGCCGGATCTCCTGCGACAAATAACGATTCGTCACAATCAAAGTGGAAGAAATGATGCTCCGTCGATCCTGCATGGATTTCGAGTAGATCTGATAATAAATCATATAGACTCTCTACTTTAAAGTCTGGTACGCTCATACCCGCCTCCATTTTTTGAACATCTAGCAAGTCACTCACGAGACGTTCGAGCCGCTTTGTCTCACTCGCAATCATGTCTAAATAGCGCTCTCGCTTCGTGTTTTCCAATTGACGCCTTTTGAGCAGTTCTGAAAAACCGAGAATCGAGGTAAGGGGCGTCCGAAGCTCATGGGATACTGTCGCCACAAGTTCTGTCTTCAAGCGATTGATTTCTGTTTCCTGGGTAATATCTCGTGAGACGAAGATGACACCCACGCGTTCATTTTGCAGATCAATCGGTTCGGCGTACATGCGAATCGTTTTCTGACCTTCCTGCATCGTATACGTATACGTTTCATCGAATATACCTTCTTCTTTTGTACGTTTTGTGAATTGATTCAACCTCTCCGGATCGTCAATCTGGTTCATGAACATCGGATAGTACATCGCAATCGGGTATAGACTGCCCCGTTCCGTTGATGGAAGTGGATGCTCATACAAGTCAAAGAGTGCACTATTCACGAATCGTTCATTCGTCTCGAGTTCCGTATAGACGATAGAATCGCGCATCGTGTGCAAAATTCGAGCGGTCTTCTCTCGTTCACGATCGACTTGATCTTGTTGGGTCCGAAGTGAGGTCGCCATCTCATTAAACGCTTTCGACAACTGTCCGACTTCGTTTTGTAGCGGTTTAATCGGGATGAGTGTCGCGCTCGGGTTGCTCGCGAGACGCTCACTGTTTACCATCAGCGTCTGCAGTTGATTGGTCAACCTTAAAATATATGGCTGCAACCCGACAAACAATATGAACAATGCCCCGAGTAGAATCAAAAGCCACATCCATTGGGCTTTCACTAACTGTTTTGACAGCGCATCTCGCAATTCACTTTCTTGAAAATCAAGATTTTGTCGATAGTCGGTAAAGACCGACTCCATATCGACGATGCTCGCACTCATATCGGCAGCACTACTTGAGTTCAGTTTAAATCGTGTCTGAGTCGATGTTTCATTTTTCGGCATGAATTGCCCTACGGTGCGCATCTGCAGGAACGATTCATCGATTTCTCCTGCCTGCTTCGCAATCACATACTGCTCAAGTGCCGGCATGACGCGTGTCGTATAGATCGAGAAGAGAAGTCTCGCATCCTCTGCGAACTGTACTTCTTCCGCGTTTCTTGCCTGTTCTTCGAACCATGTCGTTTGCTCGTCGATATTCGTTTGAGCTGTTCTTACTTCTTCTAATAGCGCACGTTCTCCTAACAGGACGTGCCCTCGTAATTCATATTGCATCGATTGCCACGTTTCAAACAGATCTGTCGCCCGTGCACGTTGCTCACTAATTCGTTCTAATTTTACGGTCGTCTCTTGAATCGATTGCTGTGTATAAAAATAGGTCCCAATCGATGTGAGTGTCACTAAGGCAATCAATATATAAAAAATCGTCATAACTTGTCGACTAATGCGTTGTTCAATCCAACGTTTCATGGAATGCCTTCTTCCTTCACTCTTAGAATGCCTCACTTCGTACGGTGAATGACTTTTTCTGTTCAAACAAAAAAAGTTCGGGTACGATGATGAGACGGAGAGTCACTTCAAAAATTCATTCACCTATTAGGAAGAATAACGGAATGACCTCACAAGAAACTCACAAAGATTGAAGGGAATGTGCTCATGACGCGTAATCGAATGACGTTTATCTTCATCCTTGTGTTGTTGGTTGGTGTCAGTCTCACTTTATTGATTCGACATCAGTCGATCAATCCGATCGTCACCGTTAACAAGGGCGAAGCTTCTCTTCTCTCTTCTACTGTCGACGAAGAGATTTTGCGACTAGACGGCTCATGGCGCTATGAGTCAGGGATTGTCACCCAAGTTGATCGCCGCTCCTATCGAACCATTCCGTTTACAACCCCTTATCGTGAATCCACCTATGAACTCGATCTCGCGTTGCCGAACGGTACGTATGCCTTGCTCATTCCAAAGTCCCTCTCCTCTTCTACGATTTTGATAGATGGGAAAATGGTTGAAACGGTACAAATTGGAAACAATCGTCTCGTCGAGCAGCCGTCTCTGCTCTTGCTCGATGATGAAACAAAACAATTCCGACTGACGATTCAACATGAACGACAGGCAGGTAATTTTGCACCCATCGAAGAAAGTATATTAGTCGGACCGTTACATGCCATCATGACCACTCAAAACGCTTATGCCGGCTACGAATTTTTCATATTGCTCATTTCACTTTTGATTGCCATGTTCTATGCCATCGTCTATCTCTTTCACCGAAATGAACGCTTGTACGGTTTCGGGACAGCTTTCTTTTTGTTGACGAGTTTTTCCATCATGTCCCGAGATGGCATGTGGATCTCGGGTAGTGATAAGTTGACGTTGAGTTTAGCCTTACTGAGCATCATCATGTTGATTGAGTTTTCAAGATGTTTGGAACGTGTGTCGTTTGACCGGTTTTTGGCCATTTCGAGGTACCCGTTGTACGGATTGACTGGTTTAGCCATCCTCTTGCCCGCTTCCGTTTACGAGGTGTTCGAATATTTTGTATGGATGATCGTTCTATTCATCACGTTCTTTTGGGTCGGCTTGAACATCGGATGGCTCCTTGAAAAGTATAAGACCGGCAATCCGCTCGAATTACTAACTTTCACACTCGCCCAACTCGTCGGGTATATCGGAATCATGACGTCAACGTTCATCGTTTCGCCCAATCAGCAGCTGTACGCCAATACGTTTACCATCATTTATTTCCTATTGATGTTTTTACTTCTACCGATTCACTTGTCTACCGACAAAAGAAAAAAACAACAAGTCGAAGTGTTGGCTTCCCAGCATGAGTTGTCCTTCTTCAACGCTCAAATCAAACCTCACTTCCTTTACAATACGTTCGGGAATGTGATTGCACTCTGTTACACGTCTCCACCCGATGCGGCTCGTCTACTCAGTCACTTAAGCACTTACGTCCGCTTCATTTTTGAAAATGGTCGAACCGAAAACGAGATATCGATTCGCCAAGAAGTCGATATGATTGACTCGTATCTCGCCATTGAACAGACGCGATTCCGTGATTCGTTCTACGTCGAGAAAAAAATTGATGAATCTCTTCTCGACTGTTCGATTCCACCTTTATTAATTCAACCACTCGTTGAAAATGCCGTGCGACATGGCCTCTATCGACACCCAGGACAAAAGCGATTGACACTTTCTATCCAGGAACGAAACGGAATGATTGAGATTTATGTTCAAGATACAGGGAGTGGTTTTGATCCAAACGTATCAAACAAAACATCTGGGATTGGGATTTGCAATATTAAAAGTCGAATCGAACACCTTCATGGTGCAACGTTTGACTTAGCTTCCACTTTGAAAAAAGGCACCACCATTCACCTGCGTTTACCAAAACAGGAAAGGACGAATCATTTAGATGCGTACGATTTTAATTGAAGATGAACATCATATTTTAGGGATGATGGAGCGGATTGTAAAAGAAGAGCCGTCTCTTGAGTGGGTTGGTTCATTCCAAAGTCCGGTTCAAGCTCTCACTTTTATTCAAGAGCACCCGGTAGACCTTGTCTTTTTAGATATCGAGATGCCTGAAATGACGGGGCTCGAATTGGCGACCTATTTGCCAGAACGGACACAAGTCGTCTTCACGACCGCCCATCAACAGTATGCCGTTGAAGCGTTCAATTTGCATGCCACGCATTACTTGTTGAAGCCCATCACAGAGCAGATGATTCATAACGTCATTCCGCGTATCATCCAGCGCTATGAGGCGATTCAACAAAAGAATCTCAATCAATCTTGTCGCATACAATTTCTAGATCGTTTTTCGGTACGAACACAAGATGGAAATCTTGTGAAGTGGCCAACACAAAAAACAGAAGAGTTATTTGCCTACTTAGTTTTTCATCGTAAGCAGGTCATTAATAAGTGGGTACTTGCCGAAACCCTTTACCCGGACATCGATGAACCACAACGCGCCTTACACAACGTATACAACACGATTTATCGATTGAAAAAGACGTTAGCTGAACATGAACTCGATATAACTGTTAATACAATAAATAATGGCTATTCGATCGAACTTGGTGATTCCTGTGCCTGTGATTATTACGATTGGCTTGATGCACCAAATCCTTCAATTTCTAAAACAGACTTAAAAAATCGTTTATTTGTTGATAAAGACTATACATGGCATTGAAAAAGACATCTCACACTTAAAGTGAGATGCCTTCTTTTTATTGTATCCATCGAACGTTCTCTATTAGCGCCCAGTAAACCCTCCGTCAACGTGAAGATGTTGGCCATTCACCCATGCGCCGTCTGGGCCCATCAAGAAAGCGACGAAGCGAGCCGTATCTTCAGGCGTCCCCATTCGCTTATAAGGAAATAATGGTAGTAAGTGTTCGCGAAGTTCGTCATTGATCCAACCCGTATCCGTCGGTCCCGGATCGAGAGCATTCACCGAAATGCCGTATTCTCCTAATCCATTCGCCAACGCAGGTGTGATGGCAATCAATGCACCTTTCGTTGCGATGTAGGCCAGGTTATTCGCATCCGGTCCCCCCGATACGAAGAACAGGATTCGCCCATCTTGATGTCCCGCTTGTTTATAGCGCTCAATAAACGCAAAGGTGAGTCCGAGTGTCCCTTCGTTATTCACCAGGTAATGTTTTCTCAATACGTCGGTTGTAAAGTTCTCAACGTTGACATGTCGCTCATAGGTCGCGTTATGGATTAGCCTGCTCGGTATACCAAGTTTAGCTTCCACTCGATCAAGTAATCCGACCTCGTCTCCTGAAGCCAAATCGTATACCTCATGCTCGACACTGGCCCCTTCTTCAGTCAGTTCTTGAACCAATCGTTCGATGAAGCCAATTTCTTCCCCGATTCCTTCTTTAGCGTCAAACGGACTCCAGTGCGTCAAGTACAAGTCATGTCCTTCAGAAGAAAGTTTTCGCGCAATCGCAGCACCGATGCCTTGATTGCGACTGACGCCAGTAATGAGTGTAAGTGGTTTGTTCATGATGTCCTCCGATTCTATTTGATTATTCTGTTCAGTTCATTAGTGAATCGGTGCCATCATGATTCCCCTCTCATTGATTAATGATTCTATTATATACAATTTTTCCCACGAATGACCTATATATTCGTATCCTCTTTAGATATGATGGACATATATGATTCATCACATCGGTATTGGGAGGCGCTTATTTGAAAAAGTTGATTATAACGACATTTTGTACATGGATATTGAGTGCTGTGTTCTATGCTGCCTTGACGGATGAATCATTTGTCACGCTTACCCAATCCGTCGACGTCAATCAGAACGTGTTGGAGCGATACTTGACAACTCAAGTCATGTCTCCTCATTTTGGTGGGGATGTTTATGCCAGCTATCAAATCCTCGGGACGAGTACGACTCGACAGGAAGTGTATGTATGGGTGCTCCTACAAGAATATTATCCTAACCATCAACAACTTGAGCGAGGGACCGGAATGTCTGCTCCAATCGTCTTACACATTGACCAATCCTCAGGGGTCTCTCGGATTGTCAATCATACGTTACCTCGGGATGGCTCATATTATCCTAGCGACTTACATACCCTATTCCCCTTACATATTTCTATCGACTTAATGTCTCACCCAACAGGACTTACCAACCGTCTACAACGTCAACTTGAATCAGAGTTACCCCTTCCTGTTTCAAATACATATTGAAAGGATGAATCCCATGAGCCTCATTCAACAAATCAAACAAATCTACATCCCTGTCAAAGAGTTAGACCGTGCCGTTCAATTCTATCGAGACACGCTTGAGGTACCCTTTCTCTTTCAAGCAGGATTGCTCGCATTCTTCGACTGCGGTGGCGTACGCCTCATGTTGTCCCCTCCTGAGAATGATGTATTTGCAAAATCAAGTCCAATCCTCTATTTGAGTGTCGCATCCATCGATGACGCTTATGTACAGTTGGAAAATGTAGGGGTAACTTTCATTGACGAACCACACTGTGTGGCAAAAATGGATACAACAGAAACATGGATGGGTTTCTTTAGAGACTCTGAAGGCAACGTGTTGGCACTTCTCTCTGAAGTGTCGAGTTGAATATACAAAAACAAGCGACCGCTCGCGCGATCGCTTGTCTGTTTATTTCAATCGATCTAAGTTTTCGAGCATGATTCCCGTTCCGTGCGCAACACTGAGTGTCGGCTCCTCGGCCATCATGACCGGCAACATGACACGTTCTGCGACAAGTTGATCAAGACCGTGAAGGAGTGACCCCCCACCTGTCATGATGATTCCGCGGTCGATGATATCCGCTGCAAGTTCTGGTGGTGTCTGTTCAAGGACACGCTTCGCTGCTTCGACGATTTCATTAGCTGATTCAGCCATCGCTTCACGAAGTTCTTCTGACGTGATAGTCACCGTACGAGGCAATCCACGTACCATGTCACGTCCACGAATATCCATCGATTCGTTACGCCCTCCTGGGAAGACCGTCGCGATTTCTTTCTTGATTTGTTCAGCCGTACGTTCTCCGATGATCAGCTTATGCTTCTCTTTGATGGCACGAAGGATGTCCGTATCGAAGCGATCCCCTGCAATCTTAATGGTTTCACCGCAGACGATGTCTCCCATTGATAAAATGGCGACGTCGGTCGTCCCACCACCGATATCGATGATCATGTGACCGACCGGCTTCCAAATATCCATGCCTGAACCGACTGCTGCCGCTTTTGGTTCTACGGCGAGGAAGACTTCTTTCGCGCCAGCTTTCTCAGCAGCTTCACGAATGGCTTTTGCTTCAACCGGCGTGACGTTCGCAGGTGTACAAATCAGCATGCGAATTCCCCCGAAGAAGCCTCGGACTTGAATTTTCTCGATGAAGTGACGGAGCATTTCTTCTGTTGTGGCGAAATCGGCGATGACTCCGTCACGGAGAGGACGGATCGCCACGATATCACCAGGTGTACGACCAACCATCTCATACGCTTCTGCACCGACTGCTAGTACTTTTCCTGTAGAGCGTTTTATCGCAACGACTGAAGGTTCGTCTAAGACGATTCCTTTCCCTTTGACGTGAATGACAACGTTTGCTGTCCCTAAATCAATCCCGATATCTTTTGAAAACATGATGTATAGGTTCCTCCGTTCGTTTCTTCATTGAAAAGAGCGAGAAGAGTCTCTCCTCGCCCTCTCATTCGTGCTCGTTTCTTAGTTCTGAACCATTTCTTCAGCAACTTCGACAGTTCCTTCAATACGCTCGATGTCAGCACCGAGTGCTTGAAGTTTCTTGTGGAAGTCAACGTATCCACGGTCGATATGATATAAATCTCCAACGCGTGTCTCTTCTTCCGCGATGAGACCTGCTAGAATAAGTGCTGCTCCGGCACGAAGGTCCGTTGCGACAACTTCCGCTCCTTGAAGGCGTACGCCACCTTTGACGATTGCCGAACGTCCTTCAATCTTAATGTCCGCGTTCATACGACGGAACTCTTCGACGTGCATAAAGCGATTCTCAAACACCGTTTCCGTGATGACAGATGTACCGCCCGCTTTCAAGACGAGTGCCATCATTTGTGACTGCATGTCTGTCGGGAATCCCGGGTGTGGCATCGTCTTCACATCAACCGGCTTCAATTCATCTGGTGCCGTGACACGCATGCCTTCTGCCGTATCCTCGAAGTGGACACCCATTTCTTCCATTTTTGAAATCAATGGACGAAGGTGCTCACGTTCTGCACCGATGACTTCGATGTCACTACCTGTGATTGCCCCTGCGACGAGGAACGTGCCTGCTTCGATGCGGTCAGGGATGATTGAGTGTTCTGCACCGCGAAGTGTTTCGACACCTTCGATGCGGATCGTTTCTGTACCTGCCCCGCGAACGTGTGCGCCCATTCCGTTTAAGAAGTTCGCAAGGTCGACGATCTCAGGTTCTTTTGCAACGTTCTCGATGATAGTCGTACCCTCTGCAAGCACAGCTGCCATCATGATGTTCTCTGTCGCACCAACAGATGGGAAGTCCAAGTAGATTTTAGCGCCTTGGAGACGGCCTTCTACAGAAGCTTCCACGAATCCGTTTCCGATGACCGTTTTCGCACCCATCGCTTCGAATCCTTTTAAGTGGAGGTCAATCGGACGTGATCCGATTGAGCATCCGCCTGGCATCGCTACACGAGCGTGACCGAGACGGGCAAGAAGAGGTCCCATGACGAGGATTGAAGCACGCATCTTTCGCACGTATTCAAGCGGTGCTTCATCTTTGATGTCGCCCGACGCATCGACAGTTACTTCATTCTTTTCTTCATTGAACGATACCTCTGCACCGAGGTGACGAAGTACTTTGTTAATCGTGTACACGTCAGCAAGACGTGGTACGTTTTGTAAGATTGATTTTCCTTCGCTAGCTAATAGAGTGGCAACCAATGTTTTGAGTACGGCGTTCTTTGCTCCCTCAACACGCACAGTACCTGACAGTTTACGTCCTCCACGGACTACGATCAAATCCTTCATATCTCTCTTTGTCCTCCAACTTCATTGTTTTTTATATAGTGCGTCGATATCCGATTCCGGATGTGATGATGTCGATTATTTGAATGGTTTGTAAAACGTGATGGGTTTTCATTCACAATCAAATTGAATAATAAATAAGTGCAAACTGAATGAAAAACATCATGTCAGACGAATTTATCCTACATGATAATCATATAGGAGTCGTTACAGCAGGATTACAGTTTGTTAAATATTCTGCGACTACTGCATAGGTGCGAGCGCCTGCGCCAGTCGGATGTACTCCAAAAAAAACTGGGCAATCAGCGAACCGAAGACAACCGCTACGAGAACGCGCAAGACAGCAGCTTGCGGACTCCTCACTTGATTGAGCAACTTGTCCCATTTGACGGGTAAGAGTGCCCACCAAGCAACGTAAATCGCTATGATATAAATCGCTAGCGAAAATACGGTATTGACCATCGACGATTCCCCTCTTTTCTAAAATTCGTACCATTTTCAATCATATCATGACATGTTAGAGAAAAAAAGACTTAGGGTCTTAAGCTTCGAGCGGTTTGAACCATTCGATCAACTCACTTTTTCTACAAGCACACCAAAAGGGACATCATCAGCAGTAAGGCTTTACTACAGTAATTGACGCCCCTCACATATTTCAAACATTATTCAATCGACTCGTCAAGGCTACGAGACCATCGAATCGCTTCGACGTAATATTGAGACCAATCCGAATCTGTGTTATGGAGTGGAATCGTCAACTGTTCGTAGGCGATCACATCCTCTAACAACTTTCGCAAACCATTCTGTTCACCGAGTAACGCTGCCTTTACAGGAGGCGCCACCGGAAGCTCTGCAATCAACGTTTGCATCGCCTCATCGAGAATGACGTCGAGTGATGAGAAGATTCCTGTAATGAATGCATCAAACGGTAATACATCTGTCAATGTATCCTCCGCAATCAACTCCATCATTTTCCCACGGATGACACTCTGTTTGATTAGTTCTTTCGATTCAGAGGTCTGCATCTCCCGTAAGAGCATCAAATACGACCATCGTTTCAACTCATCTAGTCCGATTCGTGCAACGGCTTGCTCGATGGATTGAATGGTATGTCGACCTTTTTGATACACCGTATTGACCGTACGGAGCATCTTATAGGATAAGTCGACACTTCGCTCAATTTGCGCTGAAATCCGTCGGAAGCTCGGTTCCGGACGATCGAGTTCTTTTAACATTTCAATGAGCGTGTGACGCAACGGATGGACTTCGGCCCCGTGCTCCACGATGGGACGACTAAAGAAGTATCCTTGGAACATCTTATATCCGAGTCGTTTCGCAATCTCGTACTCTGCGGGTGTCTCGATTTTTTCCGCCAAAAATTCGATTCGGTGTCCGAGCGCATCAATCAATTTTTGCTGCTGGTCTACCGGGGTCGCTTGATAGTCAATTTTGATGATGTCGGCGAGTCCAATCAATGGGCGATACTTCTCTTCAAATACGAAATCATCCAATGCAATCGTATAACCTTGACGTCTCAAAGAGCGGAGAGACTGTAATAGCTTTTCCGTCGGTTCGACATGTTCGAGCACTTCGACGACGAGCGATTGACGCGGTAGCAACGAAGGCACTTCCCCTTCAATCAACGTTTGAGGGAAGTTGATGAACGCACGCGTCCCTTCTGTCAATTCCCGAAAATTGAACACAAGGTAAGCGTTATGAATGACGTCAGCCGTTGCCAACGAATCATCTACGTTCTCAAAAATATTATTTTCGCTGCGGCGATATAACAATTCGTAGCCGCAAACGCGTAACTGTTGGTCAAAAATTGGTTGTCGCGCAACGTAAACTTTCATTCCCTAATCTCCTTTACGATAGTTCCCACCTTTATTATCGGTCTTCTCCCATATATTTTTTACTAGTCCCATCATTTAGAAACACGACAAAAGACCCATTTTTTCAAAAAACAACAAAAAACTCCCACACTTTCGTGTGAGAGTCATTCTTATTCTTTCATATCGCGAATGCTTAAGCGGTTGATCGCTTTTTTGAGCGCAAGTTCCGCACGACGGAATTCGAGTTCCGAGAGCTTCGTGTCTTGAAGACGACGCTCGGCACGAACCTTCGCCGCAGAAGCGCGGTCATAGTCGATCTTATCCGCCATTTCGGCTGTTTCAGCTAAGATCGTCACCGTGTCGGGACGAACTTCCATGAAACCGCCGCTGATTGCGATCAGCGTGCGTCCACCATCTTCGTGGCGCAGCTTGAGGACTGAGACGTCGAGTGGCGTCACCATCGGGATGTGCTTCGGTAAGATACCGAGCTCACCAGTGACCGATTTGGCGATGACCATTCGTGCGTCTCCTTCAAAGGCTGCACCATCCGGGGTGACGACGTTGACGTGAACAGTATTCATCGTCTAGTTTCCCCCTTCCGCGTAGGTCTTAGACCAACGTCTTCGCTTTTTCGATGACGTCTTCGATTGGACCGACGAGACGGAATGCATCTTCAGGAAGATCGTCGTGTTTACCTTCGAGGATCTCTTTGAAGCCGCGTACTGTCTCTTTGACTGGCACGTATGAACCTTTTTGGCCCGTGAACTGCTCAGCCACGTGGAAGTTTTGTGATAAGAAGAACTGAATACGACGTGCACGGTGAACCGTGAGTTTGTCGTCTTCAGACAACTCATCCATCCCGAGGATGGCGATGATGTCTTGAAGTTCTTTGTAACGCTGAAGCGTCTGTTGAACGTTACGTGCGACTTCATAGTGATCTTTCCCTACGATTTCAGGAGAGAGGGCGCGTGAAGTCGATGCGAGTGGGTCAACGGCTGGGTAAATCCCCATCTCCGAAAGACGACGCTCAAGGTTTGTTGTGGCATCAAGGTGGGCGAACGTTGTTGCCGGAGCCGGGTCCGTATAGTCATCGGCTGGTACATAAACCGCTTGAATCGAAGTAACCGATCCTTTTGCAGTCGATGTGATTCGCTCTTGAAGCATACCCATTTCTGTCGCAAGTGTCGGCTGGTAACCTACCGCCGATGGCATACGTCCGAGAAGGGCCGAAACCTCAGAACCTGCTTGTGTGAAACGGAAGATGTTATCAACGAAGAGAAGAACGTCTTGTCCTTGCTCGTCACGGAAGTATTCTGCCATTGTCAAACCAGTCAAGGCAACACGGAGACGTGCACCAGGTGGTTCGTTCATTTGACCGAAGACCATCGCTGTTTGCTTGATAACGCCTGAGTCCGTCATCTCGTGGAACAAGTCATTTCCTTCACGCGTACGCTCACCGACTCCTGCGAATACAGAAATCCCGCTGTGCTCTTGCGCGATGTTGTTGATGAGTTCCTGGATGAGGACGGTCTTCCCTACACCGGCACCACCGAAGAGGCCGATTTTACCACCTTTGATGTATGGTGCGAGAAGGTCGACGACTTTGATCCCTGTTTCAAGGATTTCAACTTTCGTTGACAATTCGTCAAATGTTGGCGCTTGACGGTGAATCGGTGCACGAAGCACGTCAGCTGCCACTTCTTTATCATCGATTGGATTACCGAGAACGTTGAAGACACGTCCAAGTGTCATTTCTCCAACTGGTACCGAAATCGGTGATCCTAAGTCAAGTACTTCCATACCGCGGCGAACGCCGTCAGTTGAGTCCATCGCAATCGTACGGACCGTGTCGTCACCAAGGTGAACAGCTACTTCAAGCGTCAAGTCGACACTAACATCGTCTGCTGTCGCTGCCACGTGTGTGACTTTGAGAGCGTTGTAGATGTTCGGTAAGTGGTTGTCGAACTTAACGTCGATAACTGGGCCCATGACTGCGACTACGCGGCCTTTCATGCCGTATTCGTTCATCGTGTTAGCCTCCTACAATCTAGAGAGCGTGCGCTTATTCAAGCGCCGACGCACCTCCGACAATCTCTGTGATTTCTTGTGTGATCGCTGCTTGACGCGCGCGGTTGAATTTGAGCTTGAGTCCGCGAATGAGTTCATCCGCGTTGTCTGTCGCACTCGACATCGCCGTCATCCGTGCTGCGTGCTCTGATACTTTCGCGTCGAGCAATGCACCATAGATGAGTCCTTCCGCATAACGTGGGAGGAGCGCCGCTAAGATCGTTTCTTCTTCTGGTTCGTATTCATACATCACATTGGATGCGGACTGTTCGATATCCCCGAGCGGGAGCAATTGTTGAATCTTCACTTCTTGGCTGATGACCGAGATGAACGAGTTGTAGCAAAGCTTCAATTCATCAATCTCGCTCTCGCTGAAGGCACCAACCGTCTGCTTGACGATTTCTGCGACTTCAACAAAAGTTGGTTGGTCGTTTAGCCCTGTCATCGCGCTATACACCGGAATGTTGCGTGACTTGAAGAACTGGACGCCGACTTTTCCGATTACGTAAAGACGGTACTCATCTGTTGATGTGTGCTTGTCTTTGAGTTCACGGTACACGTCACGCAAGACGCTGGCGTTGTATCCACCTGCGAGTCCGCGATCTGACGTGATGACGATATAACCAGTCCGTTTGACGGGACGTACTTGAAGCATCGGGTGTGTCGCGCCTGATGTACCACCGGCGATCGACGAGATGACTTCTTGCAACTTGTCCATGTACGGCTTGAAGTTGGCGTTGTTCCCTTGGGCCCGGTTCAACTTCGATGCCGACACCATGTTCATCGCTTTCGTGATTTGCTTCGTGCTTTGGGTCGAGGTGATCCGCATCTGGATCTCACGTAATGATGCCATTTCGATTCACCACCTTAATAGACGCTCGTCACCGGATTAAACCGATGGCGAGAACGTCTTTTTGAATTCCGTAATTGCGTCGACCATTGCCTCGTCTGAAGGAAGGTTTCCTGTTTGACGGATTTCACGGCAGAGGTCTTTACGGTTTTGGTCGAGCCATGCGTTCATTTCTGTTTCGAAACGACGGATGTCTGTGACTGGGATGTCATCGAGATGACCTTTCGTGAGTGCGTAGATGATGATGACTTGCTTGTCTACAGAAAGCGGTGCGTTCAAGTCTTGTTTCAAGACTTCAACCGTACGCTGACCACGGTTCAACTTCGATTGTGTCGCTTTGTCGAGATCTGATCCGAACTGAGCGAACGCTTCGAGCTCACGGTAAGACGCGAGGTCAAGACGAAGTGTACCAGCAACTTTCTTCATCGCTTTCACCTGAGCCGAACCACCAACACGCGATACCGAGAGACCGGCGTTGATCGCTGGGCGTACCCCAGAGAAGAAGAGGTCCGACTGAAGGAAGATCTGACCGTCTGTGATCGAGATAACGTTTGTCGGAATATATGCTGAGATATCCGATGCTTGTGTCTCGATGAACGGAAGTGCTGTCAATGAACCACCACCGAGTTCGTCGTTCAACTTCGCTGCACGCTCAAGAAGGCGTGAGTGGAGGTAGAAGACATCCCCTGGGTAGGCTTCGCGGCCTGGAGGACGACGGAGAAGGAGCGAGAGCTCACGGTAAGCTGCCGCTTGTTTCGAAAGGTCATCATAAACAACGAGGACGTGTTGTCCGCGGTCCATGAAGTACTCACCCATCGATACCCCAGCGAATGGCGCGAGGTAAAGAAGTGGTGCCGGCTGTGATGCCGATGCCGAAACGACAATTGTATAGTCGAGCGCGCCGTTTTGACGAAGCGTCTCTACTACGCCACGTACAGTCGATTCTTTCTGACCGATTGCAACGTAGATACAAATCATGTTCTCTTCTTTTTGGTTGATGATCGCATCGATGGCAACAGATGTTTTACCTGTCTGACGGTCACCGATGATGAGCTCACGCTGACCACGACCGATTGGAACGAGGGCGTCAATCGCCTTAATTCCTGTTTGAAGTGGTTCGTGAACCGATTTACGAGCCATAACGCCGTAAGCTTTACGCTCGATCGGGTTATAGTTGTCAGTCACGATTGGTCCAAGACCATCGATTGGTTGTCCGAGTGGGTTGACGACACGTCCGAGGAGCGCCTCACCGACTGGTACTTCCATGATGCGACCTGTACGTTTGACAGAGTCGCCTTCTTTGATCCCTTTGTAATCGCCAAGGATGATAATCCCGACGTTACCTTCTTCTAAGTTTTGCGCCAAGCCCATTACGCCGTTAGAGAACTCTACGAGTTCCCCCGCCATAACGTTATCGAGTCCGTGTGCACGAGCGATACCGTCACCTACTTGAATGACTGTACCTGTCTCGCTGACTTCGATTTCAGAACCGTACGAAGCGATTCGTTCTTTTAGCAGGGCGCTGATTTCTTCAGCTTTGATTGTCATTGAATTCACCCCTATTTCTTACGCATTCAACAATTCACGCTCAAGGCGTGTCAATTTCGTTTCAATCGTATCATCGTACGTCGTGTATCCGACTTGGACACGGAGTCCACCGATGACTTCTTCATCGACGACGTTCTTCAATTGGAGCGTCTTCCCGAGCTTCTGTCCGAAGACGAGTTCGACGTCTTTCAAGTCTGTTGCCGACAATGGGTAGGCGCTTGTGACAATACCCTCTGCAATTCCACGATAGTCGTTGATCAATTCGCGGACGTAACGTGGCAATGCGCGAACCTCTGCCGCACGGTCGTTTTCGACCATGACGAGAAGTGTGTTCACGACAATCGCCGTCATATCACCAAAGCTGTCTTTTAAAAGCTGTGCAAGCTCGCTGTCACTGACTGCCGGATTCGTTAAGAGATCCATGAGTTCAGGAGTCGCGTGGAGCACTTCATCGAGCAGACGCACTTCCGCTTCGACTTGGTCGAGCGTGCCTTGTTCCCGCGCTAAGTCGAAGAGCGCTTTGGCATAGCGTTTTGCTAGTGATGCGTTCATCAGTTCGCACCTTTCGCTTTAGACAGGAAGTCTGTGACGAGGGCACGTTGTTTCGCTTCATCGCCTTTAAGGTCTGATTGAAGGACGTGGCGTGCTGCCGAAAGCGCCTGTGTGACGACTTCCGTTTGAAGAGATTGTTTCGCAAGCTCACGCTCACGCTCAATCGCTTTCTCTGCCTCGATTTTAATTTGTTCGGCTTCCAAACGCGCCTGCTCCACCAAGCGTGCTTGTTCTGCTTCTGCTTGTCGACGGCTTGCGTCGAGCATTTCTTTTGACTCCGTACGTGCTGCACTGAGTGCGTCACGTTGTTCAACGACATAATGTTCCGCATCTTTGCGGCTCTTTTCAGCGAGTTCAATTTCGTTCGCTACATACTCTTCACGCTGTCTCATCATTCCAAGGAGTGGTCCCCAAGCAAATTTCTTCAACAGGGCCAAGAGTACGAGGAATGTGAAAATTGTAAAGATCATATCCAGAATGCGGAGGCCTTCGCCGCCAGCACCAGCTGCAATCATCATCGTATCCATGCATACCCTCCTCTTGACTAAATAAGTGAGGGAGACGTGCTCCCTCTCATGCTATTCTCGTTAACTCGGAATCAAGAGTTGAGGAGAAGGAAACCGACAGCCACACCGATGATCGGGAGGGCCTCAACCAAACCGATACCGATGAACATTGTTTGACGAAGTTCGTTTTTGAGTTCTGGTTGACGTGCTTGTCCTTGTACTGTTCCGTATACGATCAAACCGTTACCGATACCAGCTGCGAGTGCTCCAAGTCCGATAACAAGTGCTGTTGCGAGAAGATTAAGTTGTTCCATTGTGTATATTCCTCCTAAAAGTTAAGTAAATAATTTGATTGTAACGCTTTGGCGAGATGTCCGAATCAATGTTCGGCCGAAGCTTTGTGCCCGATGTACACCATTGCAAGCGTCAGGAAAATGTAGGATTGGATAACCCCGATAAAGATTGAGAAACCTTGCCATAGAATCATTGGGAAGACCGCAAAGATTGCACCGAGCGGGTTGAGTGTGCCTTCGGCTGTAATCGCGAGTCCCAAGATGATGGTAATCATGATTTCACCGGCAAAGATGTTACCGTATAGACGCAAACCGAGTGTCAACGTGTTCGCAAACTCCTCGATCAATTTGATCGGAAGCAAGAACCAGACTGGTTTTACGAATTCCGCTGAATAGTGCTTGAACCCGTGTAGCTTCACCCCGTAATAGTGCGACATTGCAACGACGAGTGTCGACAACGCCAAGGTTACGTAAGGATCGGCCGTCGGTGAGTTGAACCACAGATAGTGTCCGGAAATGACGTTAAACGGTAGACCCATCAAGTTTGAGAAGAGAATGAACAAAATCAACGTCATCCCAAATCCGATAAAGCGTCCTCCTGTCTTCCAGTCCATCGCACTTGCGATGATTCCACGCACGAACTCCGCGAAGAATTCCATGAAGTTTTGTTTGCCAGTCGGCTTCATAGCTAAACGTCTTGTTCCCCAGATGGCGAATACGAAGACGAGTAACGCTGCTATTAACACTGTAATGACGTTCGTCCAGCTCCCGTATAACGTATAGTCCCCAAAGTGCAGAGAATATGTGGGAAACTCATGACCCATTAATATTCACCTCTTTTCCTGCTGAGCTGGGCAAGTGTAAACTCGCCAAATTGTATGATGTGGCCGGCGATTAGACCAGTTACCACCGCGATGACGGACACTCGATCCTCGTAGAGAAGACCGACTATCACTGCTAACGCACCGACCGCCATTCTTGAAACGGTCCCGTGCGACTTTGGTCGTCGTCCATGTTCGATGACGTCATACATGCGTATGACACTTCGATTCTGCATATGTAGAATGATGAGACTTCCGACCCCACCGATGAACACTCCGAGAAAAACGGCTTTGTACATCGGGACGATGAAGGCGCCAACTAACAAAATTGCAAACCATATGGTAAACCATTTCGTATAACGCTTCATCAACTCTTTTTGTGCTTTTCTGTCTGCTTGAATCGTATTCATTCGTCCTCTCCTGTCAATAAACTCCGAAGGGTGAGAACTAGCGCCGTAACCCCGAACACGAGTCCAAGGATAATCGACACATTCCAACCAAACGTGCCCCAAAATTCACGTCTTTCGCCGTACTGTCCGACGAGATAACCGATGACAATCGGTCCAGCAAGTGCTGTCGAGATTTGTGAAGCGAGCGAGGCATAGGATAGATAACGATTGTCTTTTTTCGCCATCCAACCCCCCCCTTTCGAGTCTCACGTGCTTCCTTATTCTTTACGAATTCACACTCGCGTGACCATCAAAAGTCACACAAGTTCAGAGTAATAGAAATGGCATAAGAAGTCAATGAATTTCACAATTATAAAAGCGCTTTAAATCAAGTCGTATCAATAGTTTTACGCACTTCACAAACTAAACGATCGAGGCACTTTTTAAAGAAAGTGTGAAGAAACGTTGAAATAAAAATGTTGACTTTATAACATTTCACAAACGGAATCAGATGAAGAATAGTTCAGTTATACCCCCACGTTTTGGAAAATTCAATCGGTAAACGCTTACGTTCACAAAGAATTACGAAACGTCGGTTGACTTCATTTTGAAATCGTTTTCAACGTCCTGTATCAGTATACCGAGGATGTTTTTACCATGTCGAGCGATTTCGCCCATTTTTTTGTGAGGAATCTCATCCGGTTCAAAATCGCTTCCTCACCACTGGTTACCTATCCGAAATAGCAGAATTCTATTTAAATAAGAAAGAATAGATATATTCCATCCTCGTTCGTCATTCTTCTCGCTCTCGTTTTGTGTCTATTTTGTGACATCTGTAAATGATAAATATTTTTCGTGTCATTCGTCAAAAAAAGCGAAAATCGCACAGGCGATTCTCGCTTTTAAGTCATTACTTCGTACCAAACAAACGGTCACCCGCATCCCCAAGTCCAGGAACGATATAACCGTGGTCATTTAATTTTTCATCGAGTGCAGCAAGATAAATCTCTACATCCGGATGTTCTGCTTGTACACGTTCTACGCCTTCTGGTGCTGCACAGAGGCATGCCAACTTGATTGACTTCGCTCCATGTTTCTTGAGTGATGCGATTGCATCAACAGCAGAACCACCAGTCGCGAGCATCGGGTCAACGACGATAAAGTCGCGTTCTGTGACGTCTGTCGGAAGTTTCAAGTAGTATTCGTGTGGCTCAAGCGTTTCCGGATCACGGTAAAGACCGATATGACCGACTTTTACGTTCGGCATCATTTTGAGGAACCCATCCACCATACCAAGTCCTGCACGTAAAATAGGGACGATTCCCAATTTCTTGCCGGCAATCATCTTTTGAGTGGAAACAGAGACCGGTGTCTCGATTTCTACGTCTGTTAGGGGTAGGCTGCGCGTGATTTCGTATGCCATAAGTGAAGAAACTTCGTCGACGAGTTCACGGAACTGCTTCGTCCCCGTCTCTACTTTACGCATAATCGTCATTTTGTGCTGAATCAAAGGATGGTCATAAACATGTACTTTTCCCATCTTGCTTCACTCCTCTCTCATTCTCTCTCGAGCATTGTACCCTAACTCTGTTGAGATGGGTAGAGCCAACTTCTATTTTCTCAAAGGTCAGACGCCACTTATGGTTGAATGACCTGGAAATAGTCATTGGCCGGAAGTTCATACGATTGCGATGTGTGTTGATCGACTAAATAGAGTTCTGTTTCCGTTTTCCATACATCAAAGGATTGCTCAGTCAATTCTTCATACAGATGCAAGTCTCCTATTTTGACAGCTACAGACGGTTTTTCATGCGACTGAATATGAGACAAGGCGTCAAACAATTCTTGCGTTTTCGGTCCATCTAACCAGATTGTATCTTGATCCGATTCAAAAACGGCCAGGCGCGTCTCTCCTTCGGCCGGGCGCGTGGACATCTTGTTTGTCACAGGACGGCGGACATGTCCCCAAATTTCAAGGACCGTTCCATATGTTTTCGATAACGATAACGACGTCTCTTCAGCCACATCCCCTTCAATCGGTCGGTCCGATAAGATGATGCGTTTCATGAGTTCGCGATGATTTCCCTTTAGTGAAATCTCTTCTTTCGGATCGACTTTCATATAAGGAGCCTCATATATATTCGGTAGGACGAGTTGTTTGAGCGAGGACGCCTCTCCGATTTGAAGGGTGAGACGATCATCGGCCCGCCTCGTCAAGAAGACATACCCTTCATTTTCTCCGCTTTGAAACGGGTATAGTTTTGGTTCAATGATTGGGTCAAGTGTGCGTCCGTTTCGAATCGTCTCGAACGTCACATAGATTGCCCCCGTATCTGGCGTCTTATAACGAAAAACTGAATCGGATATCACTTCTTCATGCGTCTCGTTCAAGTTGAACGTACTGGTCACCGCTTTAAGTTCGTCGATACGCTCAAACTCAATCGTCGAAACTACGTTCGACTCTTGAAACCGCTCTGGCTCAAGCGCTTCATACGCTTGAATGGGCTCCACAGCAAAAGTTCGCTCCATCAACTCATTGCTGTTCGCACAAGTGAGGTACCGTTCATCTCCCGCTGCAAAATATTTCACTGTTTTGGAGCCGAGTACTTCATAGAGCGGATGATGAAACGTCACTTCCGCCACCATGGCTCGTCGCTCGGGCAAGACATCTGTCGGACGATGCTCACAGTATGTAAGCAGTTTCTCTTGTGTTTGTTTCGTTAATAGTATCTCAGGATCTTGCTCGACTCGATAGGAAGACAAAGGACGTAATTCGATTGCGTTCAACGTCTCGGCACCACATCCACTCAACAAGATACAACTGAGTAAGATTCCCCAATACGTACGCATTGATGTCCCTCCTCATTCCCAATTAGGTGGAAACCACCTAAATTTTTCTTGTACATCATAACATATAACCTATTTTTGTGATGATTTCAGAATTATTACGTTTCTGATGATTTAACCAAAGCGGTCCAATTCATTTTATGCCTTAACATCTAGCCACAAAAAAAGAACTAATCCATCAAAAGATTAGTCCTTTTCGTTACACCATCAGTCGTTTTCTCGCTCATCTTCAGGTGAGTCATCTTGAGATGAGTCGTCCTGCGAAGAATCATCTTGTTCATTCTGGTCGTCCTCCGATTCACGGTCGACTTCAATGACCGCCCCATCTTGATTTAGTTCAAGTTTGACAAAGTCGCCGACACGCGGGGTGTCATCATCGATTTCAGAACGTGCGGCAAGTGGATATACGTTGTCTTTCCCATCGATCTTAATCGTGACTTCTTGATTTGTGAGTTTGACGAGCGTGCCGTAAATATACGCATCATCATCACCACTCTCACGGTCCACTTCCTTCACTTCATCATCTCGGTTCAATTCGAGTTTTACCCGGTCACCCACTTGCGGTGTATCGTCATCGATTTCATGTGTCGCCGCTAAAGGGTATGTCGACTCTTTTCCGTTGAAGCTGATGGTGACATCTTCTTTCGATAACTTCACGAGCGTCCCGTATAGTTTATAGTCGTCTCCATCTCCCACTCGCGCTGCTGACGAATCATCTGATGCGCTACTTGAGCCATCCGATGTAGCAGGGTCATCTGGGTTGTCCGTTGATCGATCGTCACTCGCTTGATTGATTGCTTGTGGAACAATGACCGTATCCGTCTGATTCCCGTTTACGTAAAATCCAATTCCAACAATTGCCATGACAGCTAATAATGCGCCGATAATCCAACCGATGCGTTTCATGTTTGTTTCCTCCTCATGATGTGTTCTTCTTATTTTCATCATAAGCCTCTTCCGTGAGAGCATATTTAAGGCTTCATTAGAAGTTGATGAGAAAATGCGAAATATTCATCATCGAGTCAGGAAAAATATACTGCCATCCGGATGATTCGATCTACTTCCTATCGTCCACTCATTCAAGTCCGCCACTTCTTTCGCAATCGCGAGACCAAGACCGCTCCCACTGCGATCACGCGCTTCATCTAATCGGTAGAATCGATCGAACAGCCGATTCCTCACATCATCCGTTAGAACGGGTCCTCGATCGCGTACCTCAATTCGATCACTCTTCAAATGAAGGCTCGTCTCTTCCGCATACTTCAAACTATTGTCTAATAGGATGACAAGAATCCGCTGTAACGACTCACGATGACCAAACCAGCTTCCTGTAGCTTCAATAGGTAAATGGACGCCGTGCGACCGCAAAAAACGTTCCCCTATTGATTCCCCAAGTTCAGCTAAATCGATTTCTTCTCGCTCTACCTGTTCGAGTGCAGCAAATCGATTCAATTCGAGCATCGGTTCAATCAAATCATGTCGCATTTGACGCGACTCCGTTAAAATATGGTCAATCGCTTCGGCACGTACACTCACATCTTCTTGTCCCCATCGTTGTAATAACTTCGCATAGCCCTCGATGACGGTCAACGGTGTCTTGAGTTCATGTGAAACATCGGCGACGAAACGACGTTGTTGCTCCATCGTCCCTTCGACTCGCTCGATCATATGATTAAATCCGTCCGAAAGAGTCGTCACTTCATCCTTTCGGTCAGCCACTTCGATTGTCTCTAACTTACCGGACTCCGTGATCCGTTCCATCGTTTCTGTCAATCGGCGTAACGGTGACAGACCTTGACGTAAAATCCACCACGTCCCGAGGAACGTCAAGAGAACGGCAAGGAAGAACATGACGAGAAAAATGGTTGCGAGCGCTTGAATCGTATTGCTCACATCTCGATCCTGAAAGCCGAACGCTAGTCCATCCGTCGTCGCGACCACAAACCAATCATCGATGAGGGCCGGTTCCCCGTAATTGATGGGAAACGTCGTTCCGTCTGGCACTTCTCCTCCGATGATTCCCCATTCGCCGTTTTCTTGACGTTCTAACACGACACTGTCCTCATGAAGCGACAATACCGCATCGCTATTACGGACATCTTCTTCCAAGAGATTCAACGCCTGCAGTAACACGTCAAAACGCGAATCGACAATTTCCTGTCTGGCGACGAACCAGGTCACGCCAAAGGAGACGAGAAGAAGCAACAGCATAAACCCTGTCATCGCCCACGCAATTTTTGTTCGTAGCATCGGTCACTCACCACGCTTCAACATATAGCCGACACCACGAACCGTTTGAATCCAAGAGCCGGTCAGTTTTTTCCTTACGTATCGGACATACACGTCCACGACATTCGTATCTCCATAGTAGTCGAATCCCCACACGTGTTCGACGAGTTGGTCACGCGTCAAAACACGCTCCGGATTCTCTAAAAAGAAAACCAACAAGTCAAACTCACGTCGAGTCAAATCTACTTTCTTTCCGTCACAATATACTTCATGACGATTCACGTCGACAGTCAATGTGTCGTACGTCAACACCTGTTCGGAATGGTCCTGACGAACAAGCTGGCGCATTCGTAAAAATGCCCGAATTCGTGCGAGCACCTCTTCTATTTCAAATGGTTTCGTGATGTAATCATCTGCGCCAAGATCAAGCCCACTCACTTTGTCGTATCGATCGCCACGGGCCGTCACCATCAGAACCGGTAACAATGGTCGCTCTTCTTTCAGACGACGGACCACCTCGAGTCCACTCATTTGAGGTAACATCACGTCAAGCAACACGAGGTCGACATCGTCAGCGAGAGCTCGTTCCAAACCGGTACGACCGTCTGTCGCCACCATGACCGCATATCCCGCATGCTTCAATTCCAACTCCAGTAATCGCGCAATCTTCGAATCATCTTCTACGACGAGAATCGTCTGCATCCTGCTCACTCCTTTGAAAAAACGCCGAGCGGTTGGCTCGACGTACTGTTATTCATTTCCCGAATTCAATCCGCAAAAAACAGACGAACGCCTTCTGGAACGGCTTGCTCGATTCGTCTTTCTAAATCATCTTCCCATTCATCCCACTTCGTATCGACTTGTTCCATCTGCTGTTCGACTTCCAGCGCCGCTAGCGATAGTTGCGACAGGCTGGATTGTCCAGGTGAAGTGAAGAACAAAAATCCGGCAAGCCCGATTCCCATAAGTCCGATCGCCAATAAAGTTGTTCCAATGGTTTTCATTACACGTTTCATACACGCATCCCTCCTACCTCAAATCATACGACAGGAAAACGAGAAATCGTGGTGTACTTCATTAGAATTTCATGAGAAAAGGCGCTACTCATGTAGCACCTTACTCTTCGAGCACGGACTTCGCAATCGGTGCCCAATACGTCCCTTCCATCTCTGAAACGGTCGTCAATGTTTCACGATAAGCCGGGTCATTCGCTTTTTTCTCGGCAATCCCTTTCATCCAAAGGACATCCGCCTTATAACCGGATTCCGGATACGACTCGAGATAAGCCGCATAGTCCGCAATGTCTGCTTGTCCTAACTTATTGTCGACAAGAAGTCGATAAAATCCAACTGCTTGTTCTTGTCCGACTTTCGCTTTCCCGTCTAATAGGCGGTCGGCTTTTTCATACTGTTTGTCTTGGACGAGTGATTCTACCTCAGCCAGCGGTACAACATCCGTTGATGTGTCCGGTGCCTCTTCGGTTGATTCCTTTGGCTTCTGTTCGTCCGAATCTTGAAGTTTCTCATTCTCTTCTTCGAGTCGGGCGACTTCTGCCTCGAGTTCTTCAAGACGTTCCGCGAGCGCTTCTTCTTCTGTCACCGTCTCGACAACGACTTCGTCCGGTTCGTCCGGCGTAACGACCGGCGGTTCGGAATCTGGCCAAAATACGAGCGCTACAGCTGCAAGACCAACGACAAGCGGGAGTCCGAGCCATTTCTTATCGAACTTGAACGCCTGTCGCCATTCGGCTAAATCCGAATGTTGGATGACAGCCGACGAGAACGAACGAAAGCGGCGCTTGGCCGCTTTTTTTCCGTTCGCCTTTACTTCTAGCGCAAGACCTAGTCGATGGAAAGCAGCAGGCACTTTCATCCCGAGGAGCGGCACGATTCGTTCACTCGCTTCTTCATAATAGCCATGGTCGAGGAGCGTCGTGATGACACCGAACTCACTGGCGACAAGACGGAAAGACGGATCGTATTCCCCTTTACGAGCCAACCATTCTGTCATATCGAACAATGGAAGTTCGGATAGCTCTCGTTCTGCTAGTGTCCGAATATCCATTGACTCAGCCTCGTTCAGGGTAAAGCGGGAACTTCGCCGTTAACGATCGCACGTCTTGAAGTGCTTCCGCGATTACCGCCTCGTCTTCATGTTGTTTCAGCACACGCCCGATGAGACGTGCCACTTCTTTCATATCCGCTTCTTTGAAGCCACGAGTCGTCATCGCAGCCGTTCCGAGACGGATTCCGCTTGTGACAAACGGTGATGCCGGGTCGAATGGAATCGTGTTTTTATTGACCGTGATTCCCGCTGCATCTAGTGTATGCTCAGCTGCTTTACCTGTGATGTCGATTCCTCGAAGATCGACGAGCAAGAGGTGATTGTCCGTTCCGCCCGATACGATTCGAAGTCCCTCTTCTTCAAGGCCTGCCGCAAGTGCTTGTGCATTCGCAATGACTTGACGTTGGTAATCTTTGAATTCCGGTTGGAGTGCCTCACCGAACGCGACCGCTTTTGCCGCGATGACGTGCATGAGCGGTCCTCCTTGAATCCCTGGGAAAATCGACTTATCGATCGCTTTGGCGAACTCTTCTTTACAAAGAATCATCCCTCCACGTGGTCCACGGAGCGTCTTGTGCGTCGTCGTCGTGACGAAATGCGCATGTTCGACCGGGTTCGGATGCAGACCTGCTGCCACGAGTCCGGCGATGTGCGCCATATCGACCATAAGATAAGCATCGACACTGTCCGCGATCTCACGGAACTTCGCGAAGTCGATTGTACGTGGATATGCCGATGCTCCCGCAACAATCAATTTCGGCTTATGTTCCTTCGCAAGTGCAGCGACGACGTCGTAATCGATGTGTTCTGTCTCTTTGTCTACACCATATTCGACGAAGTTATATTGCACACCTGAGAAGTTGACCGGGCTACCGTGCGTCAAGTGACCACCATGAGACAAGTTCATTCCGAGAACCGTATCTCCTGCTTCAAGCACCGTGAAGTAGACCGCCATGTTCGCTTGTGCACCCGAGTGTGGTTGTACGTTCGCATGTTCTGCACCGAACAATTCTTTCGCACGGTCACGCGCCAAGTTCTCAGCAACGTCGACAAACTCACAGCCACCGTAATAGCGGCGTCCCGGATATCCTTCGGCATATTTGTTCGTCAATACGCCTCCTTGCGCTTCCATGACCGCTTCTGAAACAAAGTTTTCTGAAGCGATGAGTTCGATGTTGTCGCGCTGACGACCGAGCTCGTGTTGCATTGCCTCAAATAATTCCGCATCCTGCACTTTCAACTTCGTCGTGTTTACCATGTGAAGACCCCCTCTAAATGTCTAAAAATCAACACCCCCATCGTACCACATGCTTGTTTTTTTGGGTATCGCAATAATCTGATGAAAAGTTGGGTATCATTAATAAGAATGTAACTGTGAGGAGGCCACTTATGATTGAGACAAAAGAACTGACGATCACACCGTTCGAACGGACACGAACGGTCCGAATCTACACACCTGCCGACTATGAGACGTCCGAAAAACGATATCCCGTCCTCTACATGCATGATGGACAGAACTGCTTTGATGACGAGGATGCGAGCTACAATATGAGCTGGCGCGTCGGTGAATACTTAGATGCCTCGAAGCGCGACATGATTGTCGTCGCCCTCGATAGTGCACCAGGCGAACAACGCCTCGATGAGTATGGACCATGGGAAAACCCTTATATCGGGGAAAGTTTGCTTGGACGTGACATCGTGCTCGGCGGGCAAGGTTCCGCCTATATCGAATACATCGCGCAGGAATTGAAACCTCGAATCGATGCCGACTATCGGACGATCCCGGAAGCGACAGCGATGATGGGGAGTTCGATGGGTGGGCTCATCTCGATATATGCAGCATGTGTGTATCCAGACGTCTTCAAGCGTGTCGCTTCCCTGTCCTCTGCATTTTGGTTCAACCAAACCGAGCTGGAACAATTGATTGAAGCGAGCGATTTGAAGGGAGTGGAACGTCTTTACTTAGACGTCGGCGCCAAAGAGGTCGAGGAACCGATTGAAAATGGACCGACGAACGAGATGTATCGTGAGTCGAGCGAACGCGTGTACAACCTGTTAAAAGACAAGGTCGAGCACATCCGATTCGAAGTGATTGAAGAAGGAGTTCACAACGAGCTCGCCTGGCGCGAGCGTTTCCCGATGGTCATCTCCTATCTCTTTGGAGAAGATTTGTAATTTGAACAAAAAAAGCATCGCATTCGGTCGAAAAACCTAAATGCGATGCTTTCTTCATTTATTTGGATACTGAGCCCGTAGCCCACCAATCAGTTTCGGTCTCGTGACTGCGAACGTGACGTACGCCTCTCCGAGATGCTTCGATGATAACCGAACCGGTATCGCGACCGGTTTCAAATGCATCCCAATCAATGTCGAGCCGATATCAATCCCGGCATCTGCTTGAATCGATTCGACGACACATGGTTCATCAAAGTTGGCATAAGCCTTCTCTGACATCGCTCCGCCCGCCGATCGGACCGGGACGACCGTCACTTCTGTGAGACCGAACTGTTTGAGTGTCCAGCGCTCAACGGTGAGGGCACGATTGATATGCTCACACCCTTGAAACGCCAAATGGACACTTGTCTTTTCTCTAAATTCAAGGAATGCTTCCATCAATTCGCTTGCGACATCAATGGAACCTGCCTTCCCAATCGTTTTTCCGAGCACTTCACTCGTCGAGCATCCGATGACGAGAATGCGCTCATCATTCAACGGGAACCGTTCGTGAAGCTCCGTTAATAATCCGAGAAGTTCCGTCTTCATTTGACTCACTTCGATTCGTAAGCACTCATCTTGTCGACACGGTTTGAATGGCGACCGCCTTCAAAGTCCGTATCGAGCCACGTCGTCACCAAGTCGAGTGCAAGACCAGGTCCGATGACACGCTCGCCCATCGTCATGATGTTCGAATCGTTATGCTGACGTGTCGCTTTTGCACTGAATGAATCATGGACGAGTGCCGCACGAATCCCTTTGACTTTGTTCGCCGCAATCCCGATTCCGATTCCCGTACCGCAAATCAAAATCCCACGATCGAACTCCCCTGCTGCTACCGCTTCTGCGACCGGGATGGCCACATCCGGGTAGTCAATCGAGTCCGCTGAGTGCGTCCCGAAATCTTTATACTCATGTCCGAGTTCCTCAAGCAAGGCTACGATTTCTTTCTTCAAGTTGAAGCCGCCATGATCAGCGCCAATTGCAATTTTCATTCGTTCATTCCCCCGTCTTCTTTGGTAGGCGTCTCGGTGGTTTCGTCACCTTTGACCCATCATTCGTTAATTTTAACACAAGTCGATTCACGAGTGGTTCGAGCTCGTTTCGCACTTGGCGATACACATTCATCGAACCGCCAAACGGATCGTTGATGTCTCGTTCAAGCCCCGTCACGAATTCATAGAGCGTGTACGTCCGCTCAGACAAATCCGGGTATGTATCCCGAATTTGTTCACGGTGTGCGCGTGTCATCGTCAAGATGATATCCGCCCAATTCCCTAACACTTCATCGAACGTCTGGGTGACATGATCGAGCTCAATCCCACGTTCTCTGAGAACTTGCAGTGCGTTTTCTGAAGCATCGAATCCTTGCATCGTCCGTAGACCAGCTGAGCGAATATCAAACTCATCCCCGGTCATCTTCGAACGGAGCAAGGCCATCGCCATCGGGCTTCGGCACGTGTTGCCACTACATATGAATAATACGCGTTTCATTGACATCGCGTGTCCTCCTCTATGTCTTTAGGCATCTTTCGTCGGGTGCACGATCTTTCCGCCCGCTGCTTTGTATAGACGGTTATATACGGCAAGTGCGACTCCGACCGGTTCAATCGTGTTCACATAAATCTCATCCACGTCTGTTTCATCAAATCGACGAAGCGCGTCGTATAAACGTTGCGCCGCCACTTCCATCGAGGTCCCAAGTGAATACGTGACCTCAGCCGGTGTCGGGTTCTCGTCGAAGACGAGTGCACCGATTCGCAACCCCGCTTGCTTCCGCTCCTCGATGACACGCTCCAAATCTTCACGTGTGCCATCGACTAAAAAAACAGGTGCCGTTGGGGCATAGTGCGTATATTTCATTCCCGGCGATCGTGGTGTGGCTTCATCGTTACTTAAATTGGCATCTAAGGCGACCGGTCCAATGACAGCTTCCATTTCTTCTCGCGTCACACCACCTGGTCGTAAAATCGTTACCGTGTCACCCGTACAATCCACAACGGTTGACTCGACTCCGATTCCGGTAGGACCCCCATCCACGATTCCTGCGATTCGTCCGTTCAAATCATCCGCGACGTGTTGAGCAGTTGTCGGCGAAGGTCGTCCGGAACGATTCGCACTCGGAGCCGCAAGCCCTAACCCTGACTTACGAATTAACTCGAGTGCTGCCGGATGATTCGGCATCCGGAGTCCGATGGAATCGAGGCCCGCGGTCACGAGCGAAGAGGCTTGTCCGTTTGAAGGCAAGATGATCGTCAAAGCGCCTGGCCAAAACGCATCCATTAAGCGTTTGGCAACAGGAGGAATCGAATCGACAAACAAACTCGTTTGGTCGATTGAAGCGATATGGACGATGAGCGGGTTATCCGACGGACGACCTTTTGCCTCAAAAATCTTTCGAATTGCCACATCGTTCATGGCATCTCCAGCGAGACCATAGACGGTTTCTGTCGGCATGGCGATGATTTCACCTGCTTGAAGAAGACGTACCCCCTCTTCAATCTCATTCGAATTAATCCATTTCGTTTCCATACGCAATCCCTTCCCTTACGGCATAGACGATACGGTCCTTGCCGTTTATATCTTTTAAAATACCCGTTTCTGCTTCAGGATAACGTTCAGACAGTAATGATTTCACATCTTGTCCTTGGTTATACCCGATTTCAAACGCAATCAACTGCCAATCGGCACGTAAGACGCGCACCGACTCCGCAATCAATTGTCGATACATGTCGAGCCCATCCTTCCCTCCAAAGAGGGCGAGATGCGGTTCGTAGCCGACGACCGTCTCATCCAACAATTCATCCGCCTCGATATAGGGCGGATTTGAGACGAGGATGCGAATTGAGCGGTCCCCAATCGGTGCAAGTCCGTCGCCTTCATAAAATCGTACATTCGCACCAAGAGCGGTCGCATTCCGCTTTGCAACCGTTATTGCTTCCGGAGAAATATCAACGGTTTGCACGCGTACTCCGAGCTCAAGGCTCAATGTGATTGCGATTGCTCCGCTTCCTGTTCCAACATCGACAATCTCATCATCCTTGATGTGACGAAGTTGCCCAAGTACCCAGTCGATCAACTCTTCCGTTTCTGGTCTCGGAATCAACACATCCCGGTTCACTTCAAACGAGCGCCCGTAAAACGGAGCATGACCAATCACGTGTTGTACCGGTTCTCCCATCAATAAACGCTCGATTCCCGCCTCGAACCGTGCCGCCTCATCTAAAGACAATTCATCCGACAAACGAACGAGGAGACCGGTGCGATCGACTTGCAACACATGCATAAGCCACCACTCGGCAGCCGCACGGTCGCGCCCAGCTTCAACTAGTCGTTCTTCCGTCTGCTTAAGTAGCGCGGCAATCCGCATCATTCCGCATCCTCCATCAGACGTGCCTGTTCGTCCATGATGAGTGCGTCGATAATGTCTTCAAGTTCACCTGCTAGGACACGGTCCAACTTCTGAAGGGTCAATCCAATCCGATGATCGGTGACACGACTTTGTGGGAAGTTGTATGTGCGGATCCGCTCGGAACGGTCACCTGTTCCGACAGCCGATTTTCGTTGAGCAGACAACTCTTCCATATGTTCGCTTTGCATTTTATCATACAGGCGTGCTCGAAGGACCTTCATCGCCTTATCCTTGTTTTTATGCTGCGACTTCTCATCTTGACATGATACGACGAGTCCTGAAGGAATGTGTGTCAAGCGGACAGCTGATTGCGTCGTGTTGACCGATTGTCCCCCTGGACCAGATGAAGTGAACGTATCAACTCGTACATCTTTCATATCGATATGCACTTCGACATCCTCTGCTTCCGGAAGAACAGCAACCGTTGCTGTGGACGTATGGATTCGTCCGCCCGATTCAGTCGACGGGACCCGCTGCACACGATGGGCTCCGTTCTCAAACTTGAGCTTTGAATAAGCGCCTGCTCCGTTGATCATGAACGTGACTTCTTTAAATCCACCGAGTTCGGTATAGTTCGCGTCAATGAGTTCCACTTTCCAATTTTGACGTTCAGCAAATCGCGTATACATCTTATATAAATCTCCTGCAAAAAGTGCCGCTTCGTCTCCGCCTGCTGCTCCTCGAACTTCGACGATAACGTTCTTGTCATCGTTCGGGTCTTTTGGAAGCAATAAAATCCGCAGTTTCGCCTCTAGCTCTTTGACTTCTGGCTCAAGGAGGTTCATCTCTTCTTTTGCCAATTCACGCATATCGGCGTCGAGCGTCCGGTCTTCAAGCATTGCCTTCGCTTCTTTGAACGCTTCGCTTGTCTCTTTATACTGACGATACATCTGTACCGTCTCTTCTAGTTGTGCCTGCTCTTTCGAATATTGTCTCAACTTCGTCGAGTCACTGAGCACCTCAGGATCGGCGAGCATTTCATTCAATTGCATGTAACGATCTTCTAATACACTTAAACGGTCAAACATGATGATCCGTCCTTTCTCCGTCAAATCAAACTCTATCTATTATAGCAAAAAAACGGACCGCCGAGGGCGGTCCGTCGATTCATCAGTCTACCACCGTATGGCGGACCGGATGTGGTTTATTCGGTACATCATGACAATGTCGGCATCGTGGTTCGTAAGACTCGGAAGCCCCCACCAAGATGACCGGGTCCTCATACCGAGCCGGTTGCCCGTCAATCAGACGCTGTGTCCGTGAAGCAGGTGCGCCGCATGACAAACAGATGGCCTGTAATTTCGTCACAAACTCCGCGCGTGACAACAGTTCAGGCATCATCGTGAACGGTTCGCCTCGAAAGTCCATATCGAGCCCAGCGCAGATGACGCGTTTGTCTTCGTTCGCAAGTTGTTCGATGACGTCTACAATTCCTTCATCAAAGAATTGCACCTCGTCAATCGCGATAACCTGTGTTTCTTCACGAACGGCATCATATAATTCTTGGCTCGATGCGATCGGCACGGCCACGACCGAATTCCCCGTATGTGAGACGACGTTCTCTTCATGATACCGGTCGTCGATTGCTGGTTTGAACACTTGGACCGGAATCTTTCCATAATGAGCACGGCGGACTCGGCGAATCAATTCCTCCGACTTCCCCGAAAACATACTCCCACAAATCACTTCAATCCAACCATATCGGTTCGTCACATGCATCATTGTTCTTCGCCCTCTCCATCGATAATCGCTTTCCGATTATACCTATCTTTCGAGTTGAGGAAAAGGGTTGACTTCTCCTAAATGTTGATTGAAAGAACTCCGTCCTTTATTCATCAGCGTTCGCCTCTTTTTGTTCATCGATTAATTTCAATTTTCGCGCGAGCGGTCGAATCGTGAGACCGTGCAATGTAACGGAAATGAAGACGAGACCGAGTGTGAGCGGCAACATTTGCTTCGCATCGTCAATCCCAAGATGCGCGACTTCTTCAGCAAAGAATCCAGCGACCGTCATCGCGACAATCCCGCGCGGCGCAATCCAGCCGATGAATCCTCGTTCCGCCAGCGGCAAACCTCCACCGATGGTCGACAAGTAAATCGCAACTGGGCGAACCAAGAAGAGAATGCCCGCAATCGTCAAGAGGAGTGGCCATTGGAAAATGTTCAACAGCTCGGCCCGGGACAGAGATGCCGTCAACAAGATGAAGACAGACGAGATGAGTAAGATGGAAATATCCTCTTTGAATGATTGCAGTTCTTCGATGATTTCTTCATCCCGATGCTTCGTATTGGCCATCGTCATCCCCATCGCCGTAACGGCGAGCAGCCCGACTTCATGCATCATAAGCTCACTGAGTGAGAATAAGACGAGGACAGCCGTCAACGTAACCGAGGCACGGAGATAGCGAGGTACTTTTTCTGCCACAAACCATCCCATCAAGAGATGACCGAACAAGTAACCGAGTCCAATCCCTAAAATACAGGCACCTGCAAAGAGGAGTTGCATCCATAAATCCATACCTTCGTATACGATGTATCCGAGTCGAACGACGAAGAGTCCGAGTAATGCTCCGACAGGATCGACAATGATGCCTTCCCACTTCAAAATCGCTCCGACCCGATCTTTCAAATGTGCCTGACGTAACAACGGAATGACGACAGTCGGACCCGTCACGACGAAGAGCGCCCCCATCGTCCAGGCAACGACCCAATGTAATCCTCCAACATATTGAATAAGTAGCGACATCCCGACAAACGAGAGCGCGACTCCAATCGTGACAATGCGGACAATCGACCGTCGGAACTGATTGATTTCGCTAAAATGAAGCCCAAGACTTCCTTCAAATAAGATGATGGCGACCGCAAACGAAATGATCGGACTATATAAATCCCCAAATAATTCACGTGGGTCGAACAGCCCGAGGATTGGACCGGCCAATACTCCAGCGAGCGTCATAATGATGATTGCTGGGATTTGATAACGCCATGCCAACCATTGGGACATGATGCCGACCCCGATCAACAAGCTGATACTAATGAGTATAAATTCCATAACAACCCCCTCACGACAGTCTTTCGTCTCTTTACCCGTGTCGATGCAACAAAAAACCGCCAAGGGCAATCCCTAGGCGGTGAGCATACAACTTTACGATTAACGTTGGTATTTCTTGTTGAAGCGCTCGATACGACCATCTGCAGATGCGAATTTCTGGCGACCTGTGTAGAACGGGTGCGAATCAGAAGATACATCGACACGGATGAGTGGGTACTCGTTTCCATCTTCCATCGTGATTGTCTCGTTAGAGTAACGAGTTGAACCAGTGATGAATTTGAATTCTGTCGTCGAGTCCATGAATACGACTTTACGGTATTCTGGGTGGATTCCTTGTTTCATTGCTTTTCAACTCCTTCGGCCCTAAGTATTCTTTCAACCTAGAGAAAGTTCACTAGAATATAATATCACCCTACTATAGGTTTTACAAGTCTGTTTTCGTTTTTTTCACCGGTCGTCTTTTTTTCTTATCCGCCTCTAGCGCAGCAAAAAAGTCGAGGTTTGTTTTCGTCTCACGGACGCGGCGTAAGAACTGTTCGATGAAGTCTGGAGACTCGTTCATCGTACGACGAATTGTCCAGAGCGAATCGAGTTCGTCCTTCCCGAGTAGCAACTCTTCTTTCCGTGTTCCCGAGCGACGAATATCGATTGCAGGGAAGATCCTGCGCTCTGCCAATTTCCGGTCCAGATGCAGTTCCATGTTCCCTGTTCCTTTGAACTCTTCATAGATGACGTCGTCCATTCGTGATCCGGTATCGACGAGCGCTGTCGCGAGGATCGTCAAGCTACCTCCATCCTCGATATTCCGTGCCGCTCCGAAGAACTTTTTCGGTTTGTGGAACGCCGCCGGGTCAATCCCCCCCGAGAGTGTCCGTCCGCTCGGTGGAACAGACAGGTTGTACGCACGCGTCAAGCGTGTGATGGAATCGAGTAGGATGACCACGTCTTTCTTATGTTCCACGAGACGCATCGCGCGTTCGAGAACGAGTTCTGAAATACGCGCATGGTTTTCCGGCGTCTCATCAAAAGTCGAGAACGCCACGTCCGCATCCGGTACAGAGCGTTGAATATCCGTCACTTCCTCTGGTCGTTCATCGATTAGAAGAATGATTAATTCGACGTTCGGATGATTCGTCGTGATCGAGTTGGCAATTTCTTTTAAAAGCGACGTTTTCCCCGCTTTTGGTGGTGCCACAATCAACCCGCGTTGGCCAAACCCTACTGGTGCGATCATATCCATGACACGAACCGAAAGATGGGTCGGCTCTGTCTCGAGCACCATCTGTTGTTCTGGATAAATCGGTGTCAATGCCGGGAAATAATCACGCGAACGCGTCGAGTCCGTCGACTCTCCATTGACCGCTTCAACACTCAACAAACCTTGGAACCGTTCATTCTCCTTCGGTTTACGGACCTTTCCTGTGACAAGGTCCCCGTTTCGAAGATTAAAGCGACGAATTTGCGATGCGGCGATATAGATGTCTTCGGAAGATTGAGAATAGTTGATTGGTCGGAGGAATCCAAATCCGCCATCATTTTGAGACTGTGGATTCGGTGGGATGATCTCTAAAATACCTTCGAGGAAGTATAAATCTTTTGATTCAGCCTGTGATTTCAAAATACGGAACATGAGCTCACGCTTACGCGCTTCTCGAAAGTTCGGTACTTTGACTTCTTTGGCAATTTCATATAATTCTTTCAACGTCTTCGTTTCAAGCTCACGAAGTGTATAGTTCTTTGTCGGTTCTGTCTGTTGACTCATTCAAGTCACCTATCTTTCTACATTTCATTACAAGAAGCATTCAACTTGATTCATTTGTTCTGCCATCATCTAACCATATTTTGCCCGTGCCGTCACCGTGCAAAATTCACCTCTTGTTCAATCGTTTCCCTCTTGTACAAATCCTTACACAGTAAAAGATCGTTTTGTAACAAAATAAGTGCTATATCCACATATTGTTTCATTTTTGTTACAAGAAACTGCTTTTTTGACTTGCGATTGAAAAATGCTATCGGTCTTGCGCATGATATAGTTTATTTGCACAGGAAACCGGGTATATCCCGCAGCTTGTGCTCTACCATAAAAATTACTCGATTTGTCATATACGAATGTCTTGATTTTAAAAAACGGAGGGATTTATACAATGTTAAAGCGTATTGCATCAATCGTCGTCGCTGCCACTGTCGCTTTCTCGGGTCTTATGTTCTCAACAGGTGAACAAGCAGAAGCCGCTACCGGTACATTTGCTTACTCGAAAGTAAACGGTTTGAACATCCGTACTGCCCCGTCACTTACGTCATCGAAAGTCGTCGCGAAAATGGATAAAGGTCAACGCTATACATACCTTGGTAAATCCGGTTCGTTCTACAAAATCAACTACAAAGGCACACACCGTTACATCTCAGCATCTTCAACGTTCACGTACTTGAAAGCGAACACGTCGACATCAACAACGGTCTCAACGTCATCTTCAAGCAAACGTTCGAAACTCGTCGCTGAGTCGAAGAAATATCTCGGAACACCGTATCGCTATGGTGGAACAACAACTTCAGGGTTTGACTGCTCAGGATATACTGGTCACGTGTACAAGAAAGCAATCGGAAAAACACTTCCACGTTCTTCACGTCAGCAATACTCAAGCGCAAAGAAAATCTCGAAATCATCGATCCAAGCGGGTGACCTCGTCTTCTTCTCACATTCAGGCGGAACGATTCAACACGTCGGAATGGCACTTAGCAAAACACAAATGATCAACTCAGAAACAGGCGGCGTGAAATACGCGAGCTTCACTTCTGGTTACTGGGCACCACGCTACGTTGGCGCTGGATCATACCTTTAATACAACATCACGACTCGGTTCATCGAAACCGAGTCGTTTTATTTTTGCTTCAATGCCCCTCTCGCGTTCGTCGCCGCAAGCAAAGACGATCATGAGTACACTCATCGTACCCGCGGCTGCGTCAGAACTGCCCGCATCCCTTCGAAAATATACGTGGTTGGATTGAACGTCGCCGCCACTTTCAACCATTCGGCTTCAATCAATTCTTTCGGAACGAACGTCGTCGACAGGAAAATTAAAGGAAAGAACAACAACGTCCCTGCCTGTGCCGCTTGTGCATTTCGTGTCTTCAAGGCGACACCTACTGAATATCCTGCGAAACCAAGTCCAAATCCAATCGCGAGCAGTACTGTGAAGAAGAAACCGATTGCCCCGACTGGAATCGTGAGACCTAGGAGAAACGCGACAGCAAAAATAAGTAGCGTTTGGACGAGTAACTGCAACATCCCCGCAATCATCGGTCCGAGCACAATCGCCGTACGGGTCGCCGGTGTCAACAAGAGCCTTGCGAAATAGCCACTCTCAATATCTCGGACAAGTGCCTGACCCGTGCCTCCCGCTCCCCCGACTGCACCTGAAACAATGGATACGGGTAAGATGAAATTCAAATAGTCGCTCCCTTCGAACTGAGGCAACGAGGCCACGCTCGACAAGCCACTCGTATACACAAGTAAAAAGAATACAGAAATGATCAAGTTCGGGATGAATGAAAACGGATTTCGAATAGTCGTCAGCAAACTCCGTTTCGTGAATAGCCATGTCTCAGTCCACACGGATCTCGCCTCCTTCATACGATTCGCCTGTCACTTTCAAGAATACATCATCGAGCGATGGTTGCTTGACAGTCAATCGTTCAGGCTGCAACCCTTGTTCATCCAAGGAACGAATAATCTCAGTCAACGTCATGTCACGTAACTCAAACGATACATGTGTGCCATTCGAAGATGTATGAAATCGCGTCGCGGCAAGGGTAGCTTCAGATTCTGTAGCGAAGTCCATCGAAATCGTCTCTCCACCGACGAGCTGTTTCAATTCCTCGGCCGTTCCTTCACTTACAATCTTCCCGTGATTGATGATTGCAATCCGGTCAGCCAACTCATCTGCTTCCTCTAAGTATTGGGTCGTTAAAAAAATCGTCGTCCCGAATTCCTCGTTCAATCGGCGTACTTCATTCCAAATTTCGATTCGGCTCGCCGGATCGAGTCCGGTCGTCGGTTCGTCTAAAAACAAGACCGTCGGACGATGGACGAGTGTGAGAGCCAAGTCGAGACGTCGTCGCATCCCACCGGAATAGGTACCACTCCGGCGATCGGCCGCATCCGTCAGTGAAACGACTTCGAGTAACTCATCGGCTCGACGTTGCGCCTCTTCATTCGACATCTTAAACAAACGCCCTTGTAAGACAAGGAGCTCTCGTCCCGTCAACACTTTATCGATTCCTGTTTCTTGTAAGGCAACTCCAATCGATAATCGGACATCTTTTTCTTGTTTAACGACATCGAATCCATTGACACGTGCCGCTCCAGATGTCGGTCTCACGAGTGTCGTCAACATTTGCACCGTCGTCGATTTACCCGCACCGTTCGGACCTAAAAACGCAAAGATTTCTCCTTCTTTCACGAAAAATGACACGTCATCGACAGCTGGAACATCCTTGAATGTTTTGACGAGTCCTTCAACCTGAATCATCACACCCACCTCCTGACTATCCATTCCCGTTTTCTGACGCTTTCACCACAAAAAAGTCGTGGACGTTTTCACATCCACGACTTCTGATCATTCTGGTTTCATGACCATTTTTGGTTTTTTCTTAAGTGAGTGGTTCCCTTCGACGAAACGAACGGTACCGGACTTGGCACGCATGACGACCGAATGGGTCTGTCCGCCTTGTGACGTGAATTGGACTCCACGTAACAGCTCACCATCTGTGACGCCGGTCGCCGCAAAGATACAATCTTCACCTTTCACCAAATCATTGAGGAGGAGGATTCGATCCGTATCTTCGATTCCCATGTCATGGCAACGTTGTTTCTGCGCTTCATCTTCCGGGAGCAAACGCCCTTGGAAGTCTCCACCTAAACACTTCATTGCGACTGCAGCGATGACACCTTCTGGCGCCCCGCCTGAACCGAGCAACAAATCGACACCCGTTTTCGGGAAAGCGGTGTTGATGGCCGCGGCGACGTCCCCGTCCGGAATCAATTTGATTCGCGCACCGGTCGCGCGGACACGTTGAATGGTTTCTTCGTGACGGTCCCGATGTAAAATCGTGACGACGACATCTTCCACGTTTTTCTTCTTCGCTTTCGCCACGATTTCAATGTTCTCTTCAATCGAGTTGTCGAGACTGACGAGACCTGCCGCTTCCGGTCCGACGGCAATTTTATCCATGTACATGTCTGGAGCATGAAGGAGATCGCCTGCATCCGCGACCGCGAGAACCGCAAGTGCTCCCCACGTTCCGGTCGCTACGATGTTTGTCCCTTCTAACGGATCGACTGCGACATCGAGACGAGAACCGTAGCCATTTCCGACTTTTTCTCCGATGTATAGCATCGGGGCCTCATCCATCTCCCCTTCACCGATGACGACAATCCCTTTCATCGGAATCGTGTCAAATACGTCGCGCATGGCCGTCGTTGCCGCATCATCCGCTTCGACTTTCAATCCTCGTCCCATCCAACGGGCTGAAGCAAGTGCCGCCGCTTCTGTCACCCGAACCAGTTCCATCGATAAACTTCGTTCCACCCGAAATCTCCCCTTTATACCTCGGTTTGTTCCTCCACCCAAACGAGCGCACCGAGTTGTTTGAATTTGCCGACAAAGTCGACATACGAATCATTCAGTCGTTCCGCATGTAGTAGCGTCGATTCACCAGAAGCTTGGAGCGCTGACAGTACCAGGGCCGCGGCACTCCGTGCATCGGTGCATTCCATCTCTGCGTTCGCCAGCTTATTGCCGCCACGAATCACAGCCGATGCATCCTCCAGTGTAATTTGCGCATTCATCCGTCGCATCTCGGCGATGTGGCGGAATCGTTGCGCATACAATTTATCGGTGACAACACTCGTTCCGTCAGCTTTTAATAAGGCTGCCGTCATCACCGGTTGCAAGTCGCTCGGATACCCCGAGTAATGGAATACCCGAATATCTGTTGGCATGAATTGGTTCGCCGTCACGGTAATTGACTCCTCACCGACCTCGACGTCCGCTCCGAAATCCAACAGTTTTTGAATGACCCCTTCGAGATGTGTCGGAATGACCGGTTGGACGGTCACACGACCGGACACTGCACCGAACATCATGAACGTTCCGGCTTCGAGACGATCTGGAATGAGTGTGTGCGTACAACCGTGGAGGCGTTCCACCCCTTTAATTCGAATCTCATCCGTTCCTGCCCCACTCACATGTGCACCCATCGATGTGAGCATGGTCGCCACATCGACGACTTCCGGATCGCAAGCCGCGTTTTCGATGACCGTCGTCCCTGTCGCTAGAACAGCCGCAAGCATTGCACTCACGGTTGCCCCAAACGACCGCAAGTCCAAGTAAATTCGATTCCCAACAAGTTCATCGACCCGGACATGATAGAGACCTGATTCATTCTCAACATGAATGCCGAGACGTTCCAACGCTTTCAAATGTAAGTCAATCGGCCGTGGACCAATCGCATATCCTCCAGGTAACCCAACCGCCCCTTTTCCAAAGCGAGCCGCGAAGACCCCGAGTAAATAGACAGCGGCACGGACTTTGCGCGTCTCAGAACCGAGGAGAGGCATTGCGACTGCTTCATTCGAATGAATCGTCATTCGTTCGCCATCCCGCTCTACTCGAACCCCTAACTCTTTTAACAAATTGACCATCACTTCCACGTCTTCAATCATCGGAACGTTTTCAATCGTCACCGACTCTTCCGTGAGAAGTGCAGCCACAAGGCAAGGGAGAGCGCTCTGTTTCGCTCCGCTAATCTCGACGGTTCCTTCTAGTTTTTGCTGCCCAACGATATGGAGAATTTCCACGCTGATCAAAACCTTTCTACGACGGACTTATTTGGATTGAGCGTTGTTCCAATCCGCTAAAAACTGCTCAATGCCTTTGTCTGTGAGCGGATGTTTCATCATTTGTTCGATAACTTTGTAAGGGACTGTGGCAATGTCAGCCCCAAGGAGTGCAGCTTTTGTCACGTGAACCGGATGACGCACAGATGCTGCGATAATTTCTGTCTCGATGCCATGGATTGCGAAGATGTTCGCAATGGTCTCAACTAAATCAAGCCCATCTTGTCCGATGTCATCCAAGCGTCCGATGAATGGAGAAACGTATGATGCCCCGGCACGTGCCGCAAGTAAGGCCTGGTTGGCGTTAAAGATGAGCGTGACGTTTGTCTTGATTCCAAGCTCCTTGAACTGTTTTACCGCTTGCATCCCCGCTGGTGTCATCGGTACCTTTACCGTAATATTCGGCGCGATGGCGGCAAGTTCCTTTCCTTCTTCCACCATACCCGACGCATCGAGTGCAATAACTTCGGCGCTGACCGAGAGATCCCCGACGATCTCACAGATTTCACGAAGTCTTGTATGGAAATCGACACCTTCTTTGGCGACGAGCGATGGATTCGTCGTCACGCCTCCAATGACGCCCATTTGATGAGCTTTTTTAATGTCTTCCACATTTGCTGTGTCAATGAAAAAACGCATATGTGTCTCCTCCTTAATTTGTGATCGCTTACAATCTCTATTATGAGGAAAGTCATGTCGAATTGCTATACCCTTTACGTCAACGATGCGATTGCAAGCATCGATCCTACGACAAGGCCAATCCCAGCGAGCGTCCCGAAAAATGACCATTTCATAATTTTACTTTGCTTCACATAGTATGCTTGGTGTGGTCCTTCTTTCAAACGTTCCAATCCGTGGGTTTCAATCCAATTCGTTGCTGCCGTCTGCTCATCTGCCACAAGGTCGCCGGTGTAGACAAATGGAACGATTTCTTCCGGACGACTCAACCGTTCAAATCGCTCACGTCGTGTCGAGATATTCGCACCAATCCAATACAATTCTTTTGGTGTGTAAAATAGCGGAATTCCCTGCTCATGGAAAGATTTTATCCATTGATCAAAGGCAACCAGATCACGTTGATCGAACAAGATTTCCATGGCATCATCTTTTGTCATAATCGATAGCATCGGAGTGTACTCTACCGTAGGCCGACCAATCCGAACCGTCGGAGACGGCTGTGTCTTTCGGACAATCGCCGGGAAGAAGACGATTTGTCGAATCGCTGAGATTGGAAATGATTGCTCGACCGACTCGCCCGGTTCATGCCGATACGTCACACCCTCGATGCTCGTTGCGGTCATTTCGTATCTAGAGTGATTCCGTTCTTTCCAAAATAAACGACGGAATGTGTTCGTAAACCAATACACCCCAAACCCACCGATGGCGACTAAGACTAACAATGGAATAAGCCAAGGTACCGGATAATAATAAATTAAAATGAGTGGGGCGGCGGCTAATGCTAAAGAAAGACCAATCAACACGACTGCTCCATATACATAAAAGATTCGCCAAAACAATTCTGTCGGTCGCTCGTTATAAATCACAAAGACTCCCCCCTTTTTTCACCATATATGTATACGTTCCCTAAATCATCAAAAAAAGGCTGACTCTACAAAAGAGTCAGCCTTTCAGGACAGGATTAAGCTTGGTTGCTTGAACCAAACTCACGCATCTTGCCAGTAACGACGTTATAAATCGCTTCGATACCAGGTCCGATAATTTTACGTGGGTCATATACTTTTGCATCAGCAGCAATTTTCTCACGTACCGCACGAGTCCATTCTTGTTGGCACTCAGTGTTGACGTTGATTTTGCTGTGGCCGAGCTCGATTGCTTTTTTGATTTGGTGCTCAGGAATACCTGATCCGCCGTGAAGAACGAGTGGAGTTTGTGTCGCGTTTGCGATTTCTTCCATCTCTTTGAAGCCAAGTTTCGGCTCGCCTTGGTATTCACCGTGTACAGAACCGAGTGCTGCAGCAAGTGCATCCACTTTCGCTTCTTTGACAACACGTACACACTCATCGAGGTCAGCGTATTGTACGCCACCGATAACGCCGTCTTCTTCGCCGCCAACTGTACCGACTTCTGCCTCAACAGAAGCACCCTTAGCGTGCGCGTACTCGACAACTTGTTTCGTCATTTCGATGTTTTCATCAATCGGGTGGTGTGAACCGTCGATCATGACTGACGTGAAACCAGCGTCGATCGCTGCTTTACACTTATCGAATGAAGAACCGTGGTCAAGGTGGATTGCAACTGGAACAGTGATGTTGTAGTCGTGCATAAGACCTTCAACCATTTTGACAACTGTCGTGAAGCCACCCATGTACTTCGCTGCACCTTCTGATACACCGAGGATTACTGGTGATTTCTCGTCTTCCGCAGCGCGAAGAATCGCTTGCGTCCACTCGAGGTTGTTGATGTTGAATTGGCCGACTGCATACTTGCCTTCGAATGCTTTGTTAAGCATTTCTGTCATTGATACTAATGGCATAATGACATCCTCCTGTCTGTTCGCTATTATACACGTTTGGGAAAAGTTCCCCCGTGCAATTCGTTCCCATTATAACACACCGTAAAACATGTGCCTATGATATTCGGGCATAGAAATGGCTTAGCGCAAGCGTTTACATATGTCATCTTGGTGACGAAACGTCAAATTTTCAAGACTTCTTTCACTTTTTCAATCATTCCATAAATATCAAACGGTTTCTCAAATTGTGCTGTGATTCCGAGACGGCGCACTTCTTCAATCACCGCTTCCTCCCCAAACGCCGTCATGATCATGACAGGTGTGTCTAACGGTTTCTCGCGCATGCGACGCAATACTTCATGTCCAAACATACGAGGCATATTCATATCGAGCAATACCAAATCATATTGTTCCCGCTCTAAAAACCCCCAGGCGCTGATGCCGTCTTGCGCCGTGTCCACGTCTACACCCATGTTCGTGAACACTTGCGCGAGCATCGTACGAATTCCGTCCTGGTCATCTGCTATTAACATCCGTGACATGCATGTCCCTTCTTTCATTCATCGTTTACCATATTCAAACAATTTAACCTTACCAAACTCATCTCTTTTTCGCGACGTCTATCTTTTGAAATCAAGGGAACGATGGCTCGGAATTGTCTTCTTCCTGTTCTTCCTTCAACTGTTCAGGTACGTCTAGGACATTCACCTGCTCGTAGTCGGTCACTTCCGCATCTTCTTCTTTCACGAATACCCGCAGATAGTTTCCTTCCGGTAACAACCCCGAAGTGGCAATCGACAGAGGACGTTTTTTTCCATCCTCGTCGTATCCGATGAGATCATAGCGATAACCGGATGAAGTTTGTGTCGCCACTTCTGCACTTGGGACTTTGACATAATAAACATCGGCCAATAATCGATTGGGATCGACATAACGCCACCCTACTACTAATAGAATGCCAATCAATAGGATGGCAACGAGATTTCGTTTCATAAAAAGTTCTCCCTCAATCTAAGAATCACTACTTATGAGGTATACCGTTATTCCGAATCGACGAAACCATGCCACAAAAAAGGTTCATCCTGTTTAGAATGAACCTTTCCTTCGATACAGTGCATTACGATTCGACAGTCACAGGCACAACTGCGATTTCAATCTCCTTCTCGACCTCTTCACGCTCTTCTTTCAAACGCTCATCCGACCATTTGAAGACGTCGGCCATGCAGCGAAGGACACCGTCTTTGTGTTGACGTACGAAATCGATATCAAAGAACATCGCTCCGGTCCGACGAATCAAGAAGTCGATGGCACGAACGACCGATTCTTCTTCAATGCCATAAATCAACTGTGCATAGACGACCTCTGGCAAGTCATACGCGTTCGAGTCCATCCGCTCGATGACGCGGTCAATATTCGAACCGTATAGACGGACGAGTTCTTCCGCGTGCCCCGCGTCGAGACCGTGATTTTGAAGTTCTTTCGTTTTCTTCTCAAGGAAGTCTTTGAATCCTTTCGAACCGCCGACGTGACCACCTGACATCGGCATATGCTTCGTCCGGCTCGCCAAGTAAACGACGCCTTCTTCTTCTTTCAACAATTTGGCGACGAGGTCGACGACTGTTTCTGACATCTTCCGATATCCTGTCAATTTACCGCCGGCAATCGTGATCAAGCCGCTGTCTGACTGCCAAATTTCGTCCTTACGTGAAATTTCAGAAGGGTCCTTTCCTTCCTCATAGATCAACGGACGAATACCCGCCCAGCTCGATTCCACATCGTCTGCTGTGACATGGACGTCCGGGAACATATAATGGATCGCATCCAAAATATAATCGCGGTCCTCTGTCGTCATGCGTGGATGCGCTTTGTTTTTATCGAAGAACGTATCCGTCGTTCCGACATATGCTTTGTTTCCGCGTGGAATGGCAAAGACCATGCGCCCGTCTGGTGTGTCGAAATAAATTGCCTGTTTGAGTGGGAATTTCGATTGATCGATGACGAGGTGAATTCCCTTCGTCAAACGAAGCTGTTTGCCTTTTTTCGAGTTGTCTTCTTCCCGTAACTCATCGACCCATGGACCAGTCGCATTGATGATTTTTTTCGCATAGACGTCATATGTCGACCCATCGATTTGGTCTTCGACGTGTACACCGGCTACTTTGCCGTTCTCATAAATCAGTCCGGTCACTTTCGCATAGTTCATGAGAAGCGCACCATGATTCGCGGCCTCTTTCGCCACTTCGATTGTCAATCGTGCATCATCCGTTCGATACTCGACGTAGTATCCACCACCGACTAAGTCATCTTTTTTGACGAGCGGTGCTTTTTTGATGACTTCATTCGGTTTGAGCATCATGCGCCGTTCTGCCCGTTTGACGCCTGCAAGGAAGTCATACACCATGAGTCCGATTGAAGTTGAGAAGGGGCCAAACGTGCCTCCCTTGTGCATCGGTAACAGCATCTGTTCCGGTGTCGTGACATGAGGACCGTTCTCATACACGATGGCACGCTCTTTCCCGACTTCTGCGACGAGCGCCACTTCAAATTGTTTCAAATAGCGGAGTCCCCCGTGAACAAGTTTCGTCGAACGGCTTGACGTCCCGGCCGCAAAGTCTTGCATTTCGAGAACCGCTGTCTTCATCCCACGCGACGACGCATCGAGCGCAATCCCCGCTCCGGTAATCCCTCCACCGACAACAAGAACGTCATGACGTTCGCTTGTCAGTTGTTCGTATCGTTTCGCTCGTTCTTTCGCTGAGAAATTTCTGATTTCCATCTTATTCCCTCCTATAGTAAGTACGGTTCAGTGAATAGAAAAAGAGACCACAACAAAAACAAGGCTTCCCCCTTCTGTTGTGGTCTCTCTATTGTCTCGAACCGAATATCAACTTTTCTCCTGTATTATACCCTATTCTTTTCAGTTCAATCATCTCTTACGCTTGCGCAATCTGTAATGTGTTCATTCACAAGCATCCGACTCGCATTTTTGAGTCGAGAAGCTTAGACTTCAAGGTATCATGTTGAAGGAGGATTTCAGATGAAACGTATGTTACAACCTTTTCAGTTCAAAAATGGCGTCGAAGTACCGAACCGCCTCGTATTGGCACCGATGACACATTACTCATCAGAGCCAACGGGCGAAGTATCCGAGCATGAGCTCGCCTACTATCGGAAGCGGGCGCAAAACGTCGGGCTCGCCATCACGGCTTGCGCGTACGTGACAGAAGACGGGAAAGGATTCCCGAACGCATTCGGGGTCAATGACGACAAATTCATCCCAGGTCTCCGTCAATTGGCGGAAAGTTTAAAAGCAGAAGGCGCAAAAGCCATCCTTCAAATTTTCCACGCTGGACGGATGTCACCACCTGAACTCGTCCCGAACGAACAACCTGTCAGTGCAAGTGCCGTCGCACCGGTCCGAGAAGGTGCCGTCACACCACGTGCCCTCGAGACGTCAGAAGTCGAAGCCATCATTGAGGCGTTCGGTGAAGCGACGCGTCGGGCCATCGAAGCCGGATTTGACGGAGTTGAGATTCACGGAGCGAACACCTACTTGATTCAACAATTCTTCTCACCGCATTCAAATCGCCGTGAAGATCGCTTCGGCGGTGATGTCCACGGACGTTTGACGTTCCCACGCGAAGTCATTCGTCGTGTGAAAGAAGCAGCTGCAGATGCAGAAGACTTCTTAGTCGGCTATCGTTTCTCACCGGAAGAAATCGAAGAGCCAGGAATCACACTCGACGACACGGATGTGTTACTCGATATGATTTTAGAAGAGGGCGTCGATTATATTCACGCTTCTCTCTGGAACTTCAACACAGCTTCCATGCGTGACGAGAATGTCACGGAGCGTTCGATAGACCGCATCGCCAATCGAATCAATGGTGCCATCCCACTCATCGGAGTCGGGCAACTCCAACGTCCGGCCCAAGTGGAAGACGCACTCGACGTCGTCGATTTTGCCGCACTCGGTCGCGAACTGATCATCGATCCAGAATGGCTCGAAAAAGTGAAATCGGACCGCGAAGACGAGATCGAGACAGAACTCGACTTGAACAAACAAGCCGAACTCGCTGTCCCAGCTCCGCTATGGAACGCCATCACGACACGTGCCGGTTGGTTCCCAATTAAAGATCAAGAAGTGAAATAAAAAAATGAACCTGCCGTTTATCACGGCGGGTTCATTTACTATTTCAACGTCAAGAGCTCACTCATCGTCACAAACGTGTACCCTTCACGTTTCAGCGCATCGAGAACTTTCGGCAACCCTTCAGCTGTGGACTCATGAATATCATGCATCAAGACAACAGCACTTGGATGGACATTGTCCATAATCAAGCGATACATTTGATCGGCATTACGGTGACTCCAATCAAGAGAATCGACCGTCCATAGTGCAAGGGTCTGCTCCTTTGTCTGAATGATCTGTTCAATCATTTCATTTTTAGCCCCGTATGGTGGACGAACCAATGATGGGCGTTGTCCCGTAAGCCTCTCAATTCGTCCATCAACCTGTTCGAGTTCCTCTTTGACTCCCTTCTCAGACAATTGTGTCAAATCCGGGTGATGTTCAGTATGATTTGCTAGCTCATGACCTGACAACGCTACTTGTCTCGCTACATCAGGATAGAATTCCATCTGACTCCCTAACATAAAGAACGTAGCACGCGCTTGGTATTTCTCAAGCGTCTCAAGGATGTGAGGTGTCACGATTGGATGTGGTCCATCATCAAATGTCAGTGCAACATACTTCCCATTAGGTTCAAGCGGCTTATTTGAGGGATTCATGATTGGAGAATCTTCTTCTTGTGTAGTGGGCGTATCTAATTTGGATAACAAAAACGGCTCAACTTCCTTCATTGGAATATGAACTTCTACCACACCTGCCGCTCCCGCTGCCACTTCATACTCGTCAAATATGACATCTAGACCAGAGGACGTCAGTATCCACTTCGTCGATTTAGGATGTTTAATCGCTTCACGTAACTGATTCTCAAACACGTATTCTCGATGTTGTAATTGTGTGATGACGCTATGCTTGAACCATTCTAATGCATGTTGGTCATCACGTAAGACATCATCCCATTCAATGAACGTTCCGTCCGAAAGGTTCATCCGAAATACGTCGACAGTGGTTTGACCATTCGCACCACCAGTGAATGCATAAGTATGAACGACTAGCGTATATTCTCCCTCATTCGTTTGATATGTATCGGTCTGAATATTTAAGTGACCCGTTTGACCGTGACTAGGGGTGAGGTTGTGTTGAAATGCTTCTTTCTTTTCTAAAATGAATGCATCCAGCTCCTCGTTTAGCATTTCATAATCCGTTCTCGGAACTGAGATTGATGTCGTATATCTTTTCGCTTGTTCACTCTCTACCGTTAAATGTAACCCGGGGTATTGTCCGGTAAAGGATGGTGTCGGAACTTCTTTAATCGTTGGGGCGGCTCCCGCGATGTAATACCATGTACCCATCCCAATCAATAACGTCATAATAACTAACATGTGTCGTCTCATTCTTATTCTCTCCTATTTCATTCAATCGATTCGATTGTATCAAACTCTTCACGAATGAAATCGTCAATATGGCGACAAATATATACAAAATCATACAAAACAGGTACGTCGTCTTTAACAAAAGTAGGCGAGAATTCTCCCTCCTCTAAGCGTCTCGGGGCGTAGCCCAGCGTGGGTGGGAGATGAATCACCCGGTCCAAAAGTCTTTTCCCCCTGTGACAGATAGGACGAACAAAAGTTCGTGATTCCGTCAGATTCTCCCTCCCCTTCCGCGGGTATCGGACGAGGAGGATACATCACGATCTTCTGGAGGGAGGAGGGACGGACATGCTGAAAGGTTACACATACAGGCTCCACCCGACGCCCGCACAGGCCGATTTCCTCATCAAGACGATCGGCTGCGCCCGGTTCATCTACAACAAGCTGCTCGAGGACCGCATCGCCATCCGCGATGAGGCGAAAGCGGGGATCGTGACGAGACGGAAACCGGCGACACCCGCCTCCTACAAGCCACTGTTCCCGTTCCTCGCCGAGGCGGACAGCCTCGCGCTCGCGAACGCAAAGCTGAACCTCGACACCGCGTTCGCGAAGTTCTTCGCCGGGACGGGCGGCTTCCCGGCCTTCAAATCGAGACGGCGGTCGCGCGCCTCCTACACGACGAACAACCAGCACGGTACGATCCGCATCGAGAACGGCAAGGTGAGACTTCCTAAAATCGGGTTCGTGCGGTTCACACAACATCGCCCGTTCGAGGGCGTCATCCGGTCGGCGACGGTCTCGATGACGAGGACGGGCAAGTTCTTCATCTCCATCCTCGTCGAACAGGACGATGCACCATGGATTCCAGTCGAGCACAAAGTCGGGATTGATCTCGGCCTGGAACATTTCGCCGTCATGACGAACGACGCGATGGTCTCGGAGAAGATCGAAAACCCACGTTTCCTTCGTAAGTCCGAAGAAAAGGTCAAGAAGGCACAGCGCGCGCTGTCACGCAAGAAGATCGGAAGCAAGAATCGTGAAAAAGCCAGGCTGATCCTCGCCAAGAGACACGAGAAAATCGCCAACCAACGCAAGGACTTCCTTCACAAGCTGTCGAGACGGATCGTTGACGAGAACCAAGTCATCGTCGTGGAGACATTGAAGTCGAAGGACATGATGAAGAACCACAAGGTCACCAAATCGATTGCAGATGTCAGTTGGTACGAGTTCGTCCGACAACTCGAATACAAATCAAACTTCTACGGACGGACGCTCATCAAGGCAGACCCCTGGTACGCATCGACCCAAATCTGTTCTTCTTGCGGCAAGAAAGGTCAGAAGAAGACGATGGATGTCCGTGAATGGACGTGTGCCTGTGGCGCGCACCATGACCGTGACATCAACGCGAGCATCAACCTGTTGATGTTGGCCGACTGACAACCCTTCAGGGCAGGGACTGCCCGACGAGCTTGGTCCATAACCGTGGCGGTAGGAGCACGGTCTTTCCAAGAAGCTCCCACTTCAATTTGCAAAGCAAATAAGTGGTGAGTAGTTCACATAGACGGCGTACCTGTCTTCATCCATTCTTCGCGTAACATACCCATCCGAATCGAATCATAGCGCTTCTCGTTCACGACACGCACTTGACGGATTCGACCTTCGAGTTGCATCCCTACTTTTTCAGCGACCCGCATCATCCGTTCATTCCCGGACCACGTCGTCAAGCCGACACGGACAACGGGTAGCGTCTCAAATAGATGCTCGGTCCATAAGCGAAGGGCACGCGTCCCGACACCACGATTCCAGCGGTCGGACTGATGCAGGATGATGCCCATCTCGAGCCATTCTCGTCCGGCATCTTCGAAATAGTAAGAAACGGTCCCATATACGGTTCCATCGACCTCAATGACCCACATGTCTTTTTTTTGAATGAGCGACTGCTCGATTTGCTGAAACTCTTCGTAGGACATCGCCTTATGTTCGAAGTAAGGAGCGTCCCATTGTTTCCACTCCGGTGTTGCATCCCGGTAAATCAATTCCCATAGTCGGACTAAGTCTTGTTTTTCAATCGGTCGAATGACCACTTCTTGATCTTGTCGCATGTTGTCTTCCTCTCTATAGATCGTCCTTACTTTATTCTTGTGTCCCGTTCGAATCTCCTTTTTTTCGTTTGCGCCAAATGAACGCAAGAATCAAGACAATCACACTTGCCATGACAGAAGCGATCGCGATTGGACTCGAATCGGTCATAAACAATTGTCCGATGGAGACAGAGTAGGCAAGTCCGAACGACGTGACGAGTTTTGCCCCGAACGCGATGCCCGCAAAACGCGGGAATGGCACGCGACTAAACCCAGCAGCGAGACAGATGACCTCATCCGGCAAAATCGGAATGATGAACAACACGAGCAATACACCAAGACCGTATCGATCGACATATCGATCGTATGTCTTCAGTTTCTCTTCATCGACCCAACGAATCATGCGTCCTCGGCCAAACCGGGCCAACCCATACATAACAAAGATGCCAAGCGTAGTCGAGATGCTTCCGACTAAAGCCGCACGAAACGGTCCGAGCGCGACACTCCCAATCGGCACACTGACCGCTTCCGGGACCGGCAAGGCAATCGGTTGTAAAAAGCTAAATGCCGAAAACACCCAGACCGCCTGTCGTTCATATTGTGCTAATAGACGATCCAATCCGTATGTGTCATAAAGGACGAGTCCGAACGAGACATAATAGACGAGAACGAAAATTAAGAAGAGCGAGAACGTGATCTTCCACATCTGCTTTAGGATGACGTTCGAGCCGTCCCGAATCGCCCGAAGTAACCCGACCGAGAGGGCGAGTAAAACAACACCTGTCCAGCCAAGTTGATACGGCAATAAAAGGGAAGGCAAGACGACGAACGGCAACAGACTGAGCGCGACAAGCCCTAATCCATATCCAAGATAAATCGAATGTCGTTCTTTCATGTGCCCTCACCCTCTCCCCGTTCTATTTCTAGTGTACCCACAAAGTGATAGGGATGTATCCTGCCGAAGGCGCTTTCCCTCTCATGCTTTTGACGTAGAAAAACCACGGTCCGCAATGGACCGTGGCTTTCAATCACTTATTCTCCAAGTGATGCTTGGATGAAGTCATGGAATAGACGTTGTGGACGTTCTGGACGCGAAATCAATTCTGGGTGGAACTGTGATGCCACGAACCACTTGTGTTCTGGAATCTCAATGATTTCTACGAGACGACCGTCTGGGCTCGTACCTGAGAACTTGAAGCCTTCTGCTTCAAACGCTTCACGGTATTCGTTGTTGAATTCATAACGGTGACGATGACGCTCGTATACGAGTTCTTGATCGTATGCCGCATGCGCTTTCGTCCCTTTTTCGAGTTTACATGGATAAAGTCCAAGACGAAGTGTGCCCCCAAGATCCTCGATATCTTTTTGCTCTGGAAGAAGGTCGATGATCGGATACGGTGTCGACGGATCGATTTCTGCAGTATGTGCGCCGTCCAACTTCAAGACGTTACGGGCAAACTCGACCGTCGCGAGTTGCATCCCGAGACAGATTCCGAAGAATGGGACGTTGTTTTCACGAGCAAAACGTGTCGCTTCAATCTTCCCTTCGATTCCACGCTCACCGAATCCACCTGGAACGAGGATTCCGTCCGCATCGCCGAGGATGTCTGAGACGTTTTCAGCCGTCACGTCTTCCGCGTTGACCCAGTCGATGTCGATATCCGCGTTGAACGCATAACCCGCATGTTTGAGTGCTTCCGCGACCGAGATATACGCATCACGCAATTCGACATATTTCCCGACGAGTGCGATTTTCACTTTCTTCTCAAGGTGTGTGACCGTGTGGACGAGTTCTTTCCAAGCCGTCATGTCAGCAGCCGGTGAATTGAAACCGAAGTAGTCGTTGACGAGTTGGTCCATTCCTTGTTTTTGAAGGTTGAGTGGTACTTCATAAAGTGTCGATGCGTCTTGCGCCTCGATGACCGCTTCTTTGCGTGTATCACAGAAGAGGGCGATTTTTTCACGCATGTCTTCTGGGATATCGTGCTCCGTACGAAGAACGATGATATCCGGTTGAATTCCGTAGCTGCGAAGCTCTTTGACACTGTGTTGTGTCGGTTTTGTCTTCATCTCACCTGCTGCGCGAAGGTAAGGGACGAGTGTACAGTGGACGTACATGACGTTCTCTTTCCCAATGTCATTCTTCACTTGGCGAATGGCTTCGATGAACGGAAGGGACTCGATATCCCCGACTGTTCCACCAATCTCTGTAATGACGACATCGGCGTTCGTCTCGCGTCCTGCACGGAAGACACGGTCTTTGATTTCATTCGTGATATGCGGAATGACCTGAACCGTCCCACCGTTATAGTCTCCACGACGCTCTTTCTTCAAGACAGTTGAATAAATGCGCCCTGATGTGACGTTCGCGTTTTGCGACAAGTTGATGTCGATAAAGCGCTCATAGTGTCCGAGGTCAAGGTCAGTCTCAGCGCCATCATCTGTGACGAATACTTCTCCGTGTTGATACGGGCTCATCGTACCTGGGTCAATGTTGATGTATGGGTCAAACTTCTGAATCGTGACGTTGAGTCCTCGATTTTTGAGTAGACGCGCGAGCGAAGCTGCCGTGATCCCTTTACCGAGCGAAGATACTACCCCGCCTGTTACGAAAATGTACTTTGTCATGTTTCTTTCTCCTCTCTTGAATACCAACCATCGGGAAACGAAAAAACAAAAAAAGCAAAAGTGCCCCCGAAAATGGAGGACACTTTTGCTGCATCGTTACGTGCTAAACTAGCCCATGACTAATTTACGCCAGAGACGATGCAGTCGTCAAGATATTATTTTTTCTTTTTTTCAAGTCGATGAACACGACTAAAAAAGAAAAAGAGACACGCCTAGCCGGGCGCGATGCCCGGCTTTTTTGCGGTCTCTTATAAATCATCCTCGTCTTCGATATCGAGGTCGTCGTCCAAGTCATCGTCCTTGAAATCGTCAAGGCCTTCTACTTTTTCTTCTTCGTCCTCATCATCGAATTCAGATGAATCGTAATCTTCAACTTTTGCGAATACATCCAAGTCATCCTCGATATCGACGATGCCTTCGTCTGCTTCTTCGAACTCTTCTTCGAATTCGTCAAGTTCACCACGTTGACGTGCTTCGATGACGAGATCCTCATCCGACTTATCGAATGGGTACCAAACACGAAGCGCCCAACGGTTTGCTCCTAAGTTGACGAACAACCCGTCGATGTTCAAATCGGTGTAAAGTTGTGCGATTTTCTCGAGTTCTTCCTCTTCACTCGCAAACGTATAGTTTTGTTTGATTTTTTCGCGAATCTCATCAAAAGAAACAGGCTGTTCGCCAGTTTCTTGGAGAAGTTCATAAACGAAATCAATCAACGATTTATTCATTAAAGGACACTCCTTTTCCGTCACTAGTTAAACATCACTCCTCATTATAAACAAAAGCGATATGAAAAAGCTAGGGAAAATTATGATTCATGTATTCTACTCGGACGAACTCGGAACCAGTACAGGCTGATTAATCCAATATTGAAAATCCACGTAAGTCCTAGAACACCGAACATCCATGCTTTTGGAATTTGAAACGATAATTCCTCGTTTACTGTCTGCCCAACGTACAAACCGTATCCTAACAACCTAATCATTAAGAAGGGTTTTCGCCGTCGTCGCCACCGATGTACGCACACTTGCAGAGAACGAAAAACAACTGAGCAGTCAAATCAATGCGCTCATTCCTGAAAATGAGACGAACATCGCGGCCCTCCTCGAGCAAATGGGGCCGAAAAACAAACAAGGCACGGTCCGCGGACCGTGCCTTGTTGTATTATTGGACAACTGGTTCTGGAATCTCGATGGCCTTCAGCGAGCGATCGAGCAATTCGACGACATCGAACGTGCCGACGGTCTCATCAACTTCTTTCGCTTTCGTTCCATCTGATAACATCGTCAAGCAGTACGGACATGCCGAACCGATAACAGTCGGTTTCGTCTCAAGTAACTGTTCTGTCCGAGCCACGTTGACACGTGTCCCGACTTTTTCTTCCTGCCACATGAGACCGCCACCCGCTCCACAACACATACCGTTTTCACGGTTACGTGTCGCTTCGACGAGTTCGACACCCGGTATGCGTTCTAGGACGAATCGCGGTGCATCGTAAATGCCGTTATAACGACCAAGGTAACAAGAGTCGTGATAGACGACACGTTCATTCACTTGAAGGTCTGGTTGGATTCGACCCGTATCGAGCAACTCTGCGAGCAACTCCGTATGATGATACACTTTCACATCAGTCAAACCGAAGTCCGGATACTCATTTTTGAACGTATTGTACGCGTGCGGGTCGACCGTGACGATTTTCGTCACCCCATACTTCTCGAACAACTTAATGTTCGCTTCGGCGAGTTCTTGGAAGAGCAACTCGTTTCCGATTCGACGTGGAGTATCCCCTGAGTTCTTCTCTTCATTTCCGAGAATGGCGAATGAGACGCCCGCCTTGTTCAACACGCTCGCAAAGCTCTGCGCGACTTTTTGGCTACGGCTATCGTAAGACCCCATCGCGCCGACCCAGAAGAGATACTCGAATTCCTCGCCTGCTTTTTTCTTCTCTTTCGCCGTCGGGATGACGAGCTCTGTATCCTTACGCCAGTTCTCGCGTTCTTTCCGGTTCATTCCCCACGGGTTTCCTTGACGCTCGATATTGGCGACCGTACGCTGTGCCTCAGGGTCCATCTTCCCTTCCATCATGACGAGGTAACGACGAAGGTCGATGATTTTATCGACGTGTTCGTTCATGACCGGACACTGGTCTTCACAGTTACGGCAAGTCGTACAAGCCCAGATTTCTTCTTCCGTGATGACGTTGCCGATCAACTCGTCTGCGACGAGCATATGACCGTCTTGCGCAGCTGCTGCGATTTCAGCACCTTGCGTGTTTTGGAACATGAGTGCAGGTGCCCACGGTGATTTTCTCGTGACCGCCGCGCCTTTCATATTCATATGGTCACGAAGTTTGACGATTAAGTCCATCGGCGACAACATCTTCCCAGTCCCTGTTGCCGGACAAACATTCGTACAACGTCCGCATTCGACACAGGCGTATAGGTCGACGAGCTGCTTCTGGTTGAAGTCTTCAATCTTGTTGACCCCGAAGACGATCTCTTCATCCGACTCTTCCGCTTCTTCCATCGCTGAAAAATCGACAGGTGCCAAGCGACCGACTTTGTGTGTGCGCCCGAGCCAGACGTTGAGCGTACCGGCGATCAAGTGCGCGTGTTTACCTTGCGGGATGTAGACCATGAAGCTGAGTAAGAATAAGAGGTGCATCCACCAAAAGACGACGAACAAGGCGAAAGCGACCGGACCTGGTACCCAAGCAAACGCTGAACCGATGAGTGTCGCGACCGGTTCGCCCCACATTGGAAGCTCTTCCTTATAGACGAGGTAAAACCCGTTCCCGAACAAGACGGAAACCATCAACCCGCCGATGAAGATGAGGGCGAGACCTGCTAAAAAATTTCGTTTCAAGCGCACGAGCTTCTCGACGTAACGACGGTAGAATCCCCAAACGACCGCGACGAGAATCATGAGCATGACGATTTCTTGCATGAACGTAAAGATTGGATAGAGGGGACCGAGCGGGATATGAGGGAAACGTGTTCCGACCGCTAGTCCTTTCCAAATGAAATCAATCGCCCCGAATTGGACGAGGATGAAGCCATAAAACATCATGACGTGAATGGCGCCACTCTTCTTATCCTTCAACAGTTTCTTTTGACCGAACACGTTGATCATGACCTGTTCGAGTCGTTCTTTGTTCGTTTGGCTCCATTCTGCCTTCTTCCCGAGCTTGATGAACGTATAACGCTGATGAACTAGCGTAGCAAATAAATACACACCATAGCCGAGGACGAGCAAGAATAGAATCCAGTTGACGATTAAAAATGTAGACATCCCCAAAACTCCCCCTTTTGAAAACGGATTCAATCTTGAATTCAGTATATCAAATGATGAATGAACAGTCATTCATTTTTATGAAGTTCTCATCAGAAGTTTAGAAGATGTTTCAATATGAGCAATAATCCCCCATAGCTGCACACGGCCAATACGAACGTGCGGAAGTGCAAATTTCGGTCGGATGGCAGTTCAAACTTCACGATATTGAGAATCATCGCCCCGGCCACAAAGGCAAAACAGAGCGCTTCGACGTGCGCCGCCAAGTCAATCCAGCGTGAAAAGAACCCACCAAGTAAAATCCCACCACTCAACAAATAGCGTCCTTGTCGCATGTAACGTTCACCATAATGACGATTTAAGTCATGACCGAGCGCTAAAAAATGCACACCGAGCGCTGTCGCATAGAAACTTCTCGCAACGAACGTCACCGAGTCGGCTGTCACCACGTACGCCGAGAAGGTCATATAGGCCGTGAGGAGTGTCACCTGTAACCAATACGAAACGGCCCGGTCGACCGCCTCATCTTGAAAGTGAGGGGTACGAACGAACCGCATGGTGCCGTAAAACAACGTGAAACCGATGAGACTGACGATATAGATTTCTGAAGGTAACGCCAAATTCAACCAATCGACACGAAGCGTGTCCTGGCGTTTGTTCAGGGACGGCAAAAGATACATGAAGAAGTACGTGATGGCGATGCCGCTCGAGAAAGAGAACCATTTTTTCGAAGGAACGGTCTCTTCCCGGAACAAATAGATGCCGAAGAAGTTAATCAGCGCCAAATAGATGATGATCCAGTTCGCCATCTCGTCCTCACCCTTTCAAGTCAATCCAAAACCGCTCGACGACTGTCCCGTCTTCTTCCGTATACGGTGTGTCCGCAATGCCACCATTGTTTAAAATGACTTGACGGGAAGCGATATTTGTCCGGTTACACGTGATGAGTGCCCGCTCGATTCCAAGTTCTTTCACTTTCTCAAGCGCAAGTTGCAGTTGGATGGTGGCGAATCCACGCCCGCGTGCGCTCGGTTTCACCCCGTACCCGACATGCCCACCAATCTTCAAAAGTGATTCATTCAACTCGTGACGAATGTTCGCCGCCCCGAGAAGCTCTTCTCCATCTGTGAGCCAATACGTCGTGCTCGGGACCCAGCCTTCCTCTATGTTCTCACGTAACTCTTTCTGACGTAATGTGTTGACGTACGCCTCGAAGTCTGTCGTTTCACGGTCCACCGAGGTCGGGACAATCCGCTCATCCCGCTCGTACCATTCCTCTAAAAATGCGAGAATCTGTTCTTTTTGATCGACAGACGTCTTGATTAGTCTTAACATCCCATTTCCCCCTTTATTCCTTTCCATTCGTGTTCTCTAAATTGATTTCCTTGTTCCTTCATCTTAGGGAACGCACAATTGAAATAAAATAGACGTTCTCGTCAAAGTTTGTCCCCTTTCAGGCATGAAAAAAAGTGCCACCTTGTTCAGATGACACTTTCGGTATGCTTATCCTTCGAGTCCGAGACGTTGCGGCATGTGTGGAGCAAGTTGTCTCGCTTCTTCTAACCGTCCTGCCTCGACGAGCGTATGGAAATGTAAAAACTGTTCGTGCGATGCATCACTGATGGCTGCCAAATAATCGACGTACCGATCGTAGACCGCTTTGTCTTCTGACCGCGCCTCAATAAGTGCGATGTACAGGCGAACGGTGTCTTCCCCGTAAAGGAGCGGGAACTCATCGTTCAATTGAAGCAATTTATCAATCGAATTGACATCGACCCCGTTCTCTTGGTCGTAATGCATGATAACTTGTTCAGCGTGGTCCTCGAGGCGACCGCGCCACTCTTCGTACTCTTCTTCGTTCGTTTCGAGCATCTCGAACCAGTCTTCGTTCAACATCTCTTCAATCTTGTTTACGCGTTCTGTAAAGTTCATCAGTCTTCTCCTCCTTCAAATGTCCACGTGACATGTACTTCATATATGCCAACATCTTCTTCATTCATGGACAACTCATATACGAACGTACATGATTCTTCCGAGACATCGAGGCGCGATGTC